>CACZPU010000124.1 GCA_902783165.1 uncultured Prevotellaceae bacterium | reverse complement strand
TTTTCGAGAATATCTGCCACAATTCCTCCGACAAAGTGTTCTTACCTTGAAACCGATGGAGCACTTTGGAGCACAGAAACAGGATGCTACGCTTTCCTGTTGAAAAGATTCCAAGAACTGTAGTTGTCAATCATGCTCCTCATGAAAGAATCTTCGTGAACGCTGCGTTTTCTAGAGTTAATAATCAGACATCAAGTGTTATTCGGTGTAGTTTTTAGTGTGAGATTCAGTGTGGTTTCCAGTGTAGGTTCCAGTGTGGGATACTTTTCAGCAAGGTATTGATTTACAATAAGATATGCGCGTAGTGCGGGTTCTTTTGTTTTATTTATGCTTAGGAAAAACGAAACTGCTGCCCCACTCGACTGAGGAACGGCAACAGGGAAATGTAAAAAAGCTGAAAGCTTGTATGAGGCATTTTCTGAAAGATTCTTTTTGGATTTCAGATAAATATTGGTACTTTTGCATTCAGATTCAGGATACTCGTATATCCTTGCTCAAGAAAAAGGCAAAAGAAAAGGTTTGCTCATGGAGCAGATAAAGATTTTAGAAGAAAGAAACAGCTGACAATCAACAATAAAGAAACTCTCTTATGGAAATAAAGAAAGCAGAATTCGTTATCAGCAGTGCCACTGTGGCACAATGCCCCAAGGACACGAAACCCGAATATGCCTTCATTGGACGAAGCAATGTGGGGAAGTCGAGCCTCATCAACATGCTGTGCAACAGGAAGAATCTGGCAAAAACCTCTTCCACACCGGGAAAGACGTTGCTCATCAACCATTTCATTGTGAACAACGAGTGGTATATCGTTGACCTTCCAGGCTATGGCTATGCCCAAAGGTCGAAAACGGTGCAAGCCAAGCTGGAGCAGATGATTTCTTCTTATATCCTGCAGAGAAAGCAGTTGGTGAATCTGTTTGTGCTGATAGACATCAGGCATGAACAGCAAAAGATAGACCGCGAATTCATCGACTGGCTGGGTGTCAGCGGTATCCCCTTCTCCATCGTCTTTACCAAGGCCGACAAACTGGGGCCAGTAAAGGCCAAACAGAATGCGGAACAATACATGAAACAACTGGAAGACACATGGGAAGAGACTCCCATTTATTTCATCACTTCCGCAGAAAAGAAAATGGGCAGAGACGAACTGCTCGACTATATTGAGTTGATTAACAAATCGCTCAAAGAGGACGAAGCGAACAACAAGTAAACAGAGAAAAAGAAATACAAATGGCTGTTCCCTACCTCGATGTCCAACATCTTACCAAATCGTTTGGCGCACAACTGCTTTTCAAAGACATCTCCTTCAGCATCGCCGAGGGACAGAAAATAGGACTGATAGCGAAAAACGGTACTGGAAAATCGACACTGCTGTCGATTCTAAACGGCATTGAAGGCTACGACAGCGGTAGCATTATCTATCGGCGCGACCTGAAAGTGGGTTTTCTGGAGCAATCGCCTAAGTTCGACCCCGAGGAGTCGGTGCTCGACGCATGCTTCAACCACCATGGTGAAGAGGAGAAGGTGCTCCGCGCCAAGCAGATTCTCACCCAACTGAAAATCAACAACCTCGCCCAACCGATGAAGGAGCTGAGCGGAGGACAGCAAAAACGGGTGGCACTGGCCAATGTGCTCATCACCTCGCCCGACCTTTTTATCCTCGACGAGCCCACCAACCATCTTGACCTCGACATGATTGAATGGTTGGAAGGCTATCTGGCACGAGGCAACAAGACGCTGCTGATGGTCACCCACGACCGTTTCTTCCTCGACAGGGTGTGCTCGCTGATACTGGAACTCGACAACCAGACCATCTACACCTATCGAGGCAACTACAGCTACTATTTGGAGAAACGACAAGAACGCATTGAAAACACGAAGGCCGAACTGACAAGAGCCAACAATCTCTACCGCAGGGAACTGGAATGGATGAGACGCATGCCGCAAGCAAGAGGCCACAAGGCCCGCTCGCGCGAGGATGCTTTCTACGACTTGCAACAGAAAGTGAAGCAGCGCATTGAGGAAAGACAGATACGCCTAAAGTCGAACAACATCTATATCGGTTCGAAGATTTTCGAATGCCAATACATCTCTAAGCATTACGAACCCGACACCGTCATCGTAAAGGACTTCTACTACAATTTCGCCCGCTATGAGAAAATGGGCATTGTGGGAAACAACGGCACCGGGAAGAGTACCTTTATCAAAATGCTCATGGGACTGGAGCCCATCGACCAAGGGCGCTTCGATATCGGCGAGACTGTCAGGTTTGGCTATTTCTCACAGGAGGGACTGAAGTTCAACGAACAGCAGAAAGTGATTGATGTGGTGAGAGACATCGCCGAATACATCGACATGGGTGGCGGCAAGCATCTTTCAGCCTCGCAATTCCTGCAGCACTTCCTATTCTCGCCCGAGCAGCAGCACAACTATGTGTACAAGCTCAGCGGTGGTGAGAAAAGAAAACTGTATCTCTGCACCGTACTGATGAAGAACCCCAACTTCCTGGTACTCGACGAGCCTACCAACGACCTCGACATACAGACGCTCCAGATACTTGAGGAATATCTGGCAGATTTCCCTGGATGCATCATCGTTATCAGCCACGACCGCTATTTCACCGACAAAGTGGTGGACCATCTGCTTGTATTCAAGGGCAATGGCGTCATCAAGGACTTTCCTGGCAACTACACCCAATATCGTGAGTGGCTCTCGCTACAAAGCAACAACGACACGAGCCAAAAGAACGACAATGCTGCGAAAAAGGAAAAGACTTCCTACCGTCACGATGAGCGCCGCAAAATGACGTTCAAGGAAAAGCGTGAATACGAACAGTTGGAGAAAGACATTGATGCCTTGGAAAAGGAACAGAAACTGATTGAGGAGCAGTTGTGCAGCGGAACACTGACCGTTGCAGAGATAACAGAAAAAAGTCAGCGCCTGCCCTCTCTGAAAGAAGAACTCGACGAGAAGAGCATGCGCTGGCTTGAACTGTCTGAATTATTATAACTCGCACTCGGCTGTTTGGCCAATGACACGAGTGCCAGATTATCCTAATACTTTACTTTCTTTGCCTTACTCTCGTTGCTCAGACGGTCGAGAGCAGTAATGACATAGACACAGTTTTTCGAACTGGAAGGAATGTTGTAGAATGTATTGGGTGTGATGGCTACGATGCGGCTGCCATCGTTGAGATTCACCGACTCACCCTTTTCAAAGCGATAAACCACATAGTTGCGGGCCTCGTTCTTCCAACCTTTACCCTTGGGTGCACTCCAGAAAAGCACATTGCCGTCGGCTGTAGAAATCACTTTCGGCTTGCGAACTTTCTTCGGAGCCTTGCTGTCGATGAACGGCATGCGGGGCTGCAAGGCAGGTGTGCGCCAATAATTGGTGCGAAGCAAAGTGCCGTAGTTGCCCACATTGTCGACAGCAGCCTTGGCATACCAAAGTACAGTGCCACTGACGTTCTGCATCTGACTGTGGAGCAAGCGCTTGGCAGGGAGCTGATGTTGGTTTGGATTCTGCGGGTCCTTGTTCTTGACAGTGCGCTCCACGTCCTCGCCGATGAACAACGGACGCTTAGAGGCATGGCGGTTCCACCAAGTAATGAGTTCCTTATAGTCGGCAGCCTTGTTGCCAATCTCCCAATAAAGCTGAGGAACGTTATAGTCAATCCATCCGTTGTTCACCCACAGAAGCACGTCGGCATAAAGGTCGTCGTAGTTCTGCAAACCATTGGTGGCACTACCATTGGCATCGTTCCTCTTGTTCCTGTAGATGCCGAATGGCGACACACCAAACTTCACCCATGGTTTTACGCGATGGATGGTTTCATACATCTGCTTGATGAAGATGTTCACATTGTCGCGGCGCCAGTCACCTACATTCTTAAAGCCATTGTTGTACTGCTGGAACTGTCTGCCATCAGGAATGGAGACTCCTGCCACCGGATAGGGATAGAAATAGTCGTCAATGTGGAGACCATCGACATCGTATCTGCCAACGAGGTCTTCCACCACTTTACATATAAAATCGCGGCAAGCTGGAATGCCAGGATTGAGGATATACAGCCCATCGTACTGGAAAATCCATTCGGGATGCTGCACAGCAACATGGTTATTGGCCAGCTCATTGGTGGTCTTGGTTTTTGCCCGATAGGGATTGATCCACGCATGAAGTTCCATTCCTCGCTTGTGGCACTCGTCAATCATCCACTGAAGAGGGTCCCAGTAAGGAGATGGAGCCATACCCTGTCGCCCTGTGAGGAATCTGCTCCATGGCTCGATGTTGCTTTTGTAAAGTGCATCGCATTCGGGACGCACCTGAAAGATGATGGCATTCACACCGTCTTTTTTCAACTCATTGAGCTGATAGGTTAGCGTCTGCTGCATTTTCTGTGTGCTCATGCCCACCCACTGTCCGTTCACTGCCTGAATCCATGCACCACGGAATTCACGCTTCTGCTGAGCACAAATGCAGCTGCATGCCATAAGAAGCATGCAGCTGCAAATGAAGAATCGTCTGATATTAATCATTAGAACTGTTCTTTTTCCTTTTGTAAATCCTTTTGTTGTTGTTCACAAAATGTATGTTACGAATTTAGAACCGATAGCCAAGCGTCAAGAGCAAATGATGGCGGTTGTTCTCCACCTTTACAGAATTGCTAACATTATCAAATTCTGAGGGTGAGTAGTCGGGGTTCTCCCAATAGTTCATAAACGGCCAGAAATCACCTTTCTGAGCAGTATACTGATAAGCCAGGTCGATATTCCAGTTGCCTGTGCTGTAGCCGACACCTGCTGTGATACGGTTCAAAGATTTCCAATTGGTAAAATCGGTTGAAGAAGCATAGTAGGAACCCGGGCTGTCGATAGTGCCATCCTTGAACCCGTCTTTGTCGTACATGGAACTAACGAAGTTGTAACCCAAACGTACGGAAAAGTTCTCGTTGGCTTTCATCTCGGCACCCACTTTCACCGTATGCACACCTTTCAACGTCTGCTTGGTGTGATCGTTCATTCTCATGTCGCTCTCGCTTCTGTCCACATAGCTGTCGTAATACCAGTCGTAGCTTTCGCCTGTGTTCACACGGCTGTCGATGCGTGAGCAGTCAGTATACTCATAGGTTGCACCGAATGCAAACATGTTGCTGACTGTATGACCTAACGAAACGCCAAATTTCCAAGGTGTGAAGAGTTTGAAGTCGTAACTCTCTTCGCTATAGCCATCATTGTAGAGTCCCACTGTTGAATTGTTGAGCAATTGGGTATAGTTGGTTGTCTTCAAGTCGTACCATGTAGGAGTGTGCACATATAAGCCAATACGGAACGGGGATTCCTCAACGGGACGGAAAGTGACACCAGCCTTGACATCAAACCCAGAGCCTTCTATGTGACGGCTGTCCTGATATTGGGCTTTGCCCTTAGGATCGCCATCGAAATATACCAAGTTCTCGGTATACTCGCTGTAGCTCTTATGGTTCACATCCTTCACACCAACAGTCAAGCCAAGATATACCCTATCGTTGATGTTGCCGCTAATGTTGAAGTCGTATTCATTGATATGACCCTTGATGCCCTTGTCAAAGGTATAGCGATCGGCTTCGATGCAATAGAATGTGTCGTCAGTCTCATCGTACATCAGCACATTGTGGTTGAGAAAGTCTATCTGG
This sequence comes from uncultured Prevotellaceae bacterium, assembly GCA_902783165.1. Classification (GTDB taxonomy): domain Bacteria; phylum Bacteroidota; class Bacteroidia; order Bacteroidales; family Bacteroidaceae; genus Prevotella. The sequence continues at coordinate 21,933 of CACZPU010000124.1, read as the reverse complement.
TTGAAGGCGTTACCATTACCCACCCATTCGTTATTTTTATTATACTGAAGAGTGTACAGATTTTCTTCCCCCTTTATATATGACAGCTTGTTTGATGAAGCGTGGCTTAACTTGTTGGCAACAGAGAGAATCTGACTGAAATTTCTGTTCTTATGATAGTTGAAACCGAAATTCAGGAAAGAGTTCTCACCTGAGCGATGCGTGTAGACGAATCCCACTTGGTCGAAACTCACCTTGTTCTTATCGGCAATGCCAAAGCTTTTTGCACCTTGCTGGCTGAGCATACCCAGTGATGCACTGACCATGCCTCTGCGGAACAATCCAAGACCAGCAGGATTGGTCGCGATGGTGGAGATGTCGGCTCCTAAAGCCTCCATCGCGCCACCCATACCCACATAGCGGGCTGTTCCGTTCAAATCCTGAGTAGCGAATTGAGCATTCTCGTATGTCTCTTGTGCTGCCACTGGCATGAGAGCCAGAGCGAATGCAGCGGTGAATAATATTTTCTTCATGTTTACTCGATTAATATGTTTTAAGAAGCCAAATACATTGGCATGACTATTCACAATAGAAATTCACGATGAGAGGATTAGCGTCTGCCACCAAAATGACCGCCACCGCCGCGAGAGCCACCACCGCCTCCTTGAGAACCGCCGAAGCTGCCGCCACCACGTGATCCGCCGAAGCTACCGCCACCGCCATAGGATGGTGAAGAACTGCTTGATGGAGTATATGTGCGTGTTCCCTCGCTTGACGAACGACGTATTCCGCCGTAGTTGCCACGCCTTGCGTTGTTCGACTGAGAGGCTTCATAAGAACGAGTGGTCTGCCCATTTCCACGATAACCGCCGAAGTGACCATGACGTTCGGAAGCACTACTTCCATAGCGTGACACGGAGCCATGATTCCGAGTGCCTGTCACACCATTGCCATAGTTCACATGCGTTACAGGTGCATACCAAGTGTTGTACCAGCCACCATAACGGCCTCTCCAACCATAGTAAGGATGACCCCAGCCATAAAAGCCATAGCGCCATGGATAATACCAGCTGCTATACCATCCTCCATAATACCATGGATCGTACCAAGGATCATACCATGGGTCGTACCATCCATAATAACGGGTACGCCAATAGGGTCCGAAACCATAGTAGCTGTAGAACAAAGGATCGTACCAATAGTAATCTTCGAAACGACTCAACCTACGGCTGTAGGCGTAGTCTTCCTCATCATCATATTGGATTTTTGTTCCTGGATAAACAGCCAATGTATCTGAAACGTCTTCCTTTCCTGAATGGAATTCGATAATATCATTGCCAAGCGAGTCGGTTCCTATCTTCTGAAAATAGCTGCCAAACTTGCCATGACGATTGTATTCGTCAACATCACGGTTGCTACCGCTATGGTAAACCGGACGGTCGTCAATCTTTTCGTATGTGCTTGCTACCTTTTTCACACTCTTCTTAGGGATGAAATAAAGGTCGTCCTGTGCCATCATCATCAATGGCAGAGCACTTACAAGGACTGCAAAAAGTAGGAATCTTTTCATTTTTCTGTCAATTTATATCTCACGATGCAAAGATATCGATATTTTTAGTGCAAAAATAAGGAATTTCCCTAATCCGAGATAGGATTTTCCCTATTTTTTTATACTTTTGTAGCAAATTTAACAAAGAAAATGAAATATTACAAAGTAAATTTCAAAATATCGTCCCAAAAACAAACGAAACAACCTTTGGAAGAAGAGTTGTTGACAACTGCAAGAGACATTGTTGCCGCACTGGCTGGTGAAGCAGGATTCGAGTCGTTTGAAGAAAACAATGACGGACTGGACGGATACGTGCAAACCACGTTGTTTGAAGAAAACAATCTGAAACAGCAGCTCCAAGCATTCCCCATGGAAGACGTCAAGGTGGAATACACCATCCATGAAGCCGAGGACAAAGACTGGAACAGCTGTTGGGAGGAAGAGGGTTTCGAACCTATCAACATCAATAACCGCTGCATTGTCCACGACCTACACCACCCCATCCCTGCAGAGCAAGACCAACAAGACAGCATTACAGACATTGTGATAGATGCACGCCAAGCTTTTGGAACAGGCACCCATCAAACCACACGCATGATCATTTCCACACTTATGGAGATGGATTTGAAAGGAAAGTGCTTGTTGGATTGCGGATGTGGAACGGGCATATTGTCTATTGCCGCCTCAAAATTCGGCGCCACGCGCATCGTGGGGTACGACATCGATGACTGGAGCGTGGAGAATTGCAAGCACAACAGCCAGTTGAACCATGTTGAAAACATCGAGGTGATGTTAGGAGATGTACATGTGCTGTCACATATCAGCGGAGTTTTCGACATTGTGATGGCAAACATCAACCGTAACATCCTATTGGCCGACATGCCGCATTTCAAGGAAGTGCTAAGAAGCAACGGATTGCTGATTCTTAGCGGCTTTTATGTGGAAGACGGAATGAAGATAGCCGAAAAAGCCGGAATGCTGGGCATGCGACTCGTGAAGACTTCTAGTGAAGACAATTGGTGCATGCTGGTATTTGAAAACGAGCCCGGCGGATAGTATTGCTGCTATCTGCCTCCGATGCACAACTGCTTTAAATCGTAATAACTGCCATTGTAGAGATTGAAGTCGACATACCCTTTTATGCCGGGAAGGCGCCCAGCATCTGTATGTTGCCAGAATTTCCACTCACCCTTATACTCCACCTTGTCCACATAGTAATGGGCTATCCAATAGGGATAGTCATCAAAGACAGGTGTTCCAAGATATTTCATCTTGAACTTGTAATAAGTATAGATGATTGGCTTCGTATGATATTTGTCTTCCACAATATGAAGCCATGTGAGAATTTCTCGTTGGAAATCTTCCACCGACATGTCTTTTGGTTTGTGCTCCACATCGAGCACAGGAGGCAAATCGCCTTTCTCAAGTCTCACTTTCTTCAAAAAGAAATAGGCTTGTTCACGAGCTGTTGAATGGTTGCTCCAGAAATGGTAAGCTCCACGTATAAAGCCATAGTCCTGAGCGTTACGGAAATTCTCTTTAAAGTTTTCGTCTAGCCTGGAAGAACCTTCTGTGGCCTTAATCATAATGAACCGAATTGGGCATTTCTTAATCATAGCACTCTGCAGTTTCTCCCAATCGATTTCACCTTGGTAATGACTGATGTCAATGCCCCGTATCTCATATCCGTCAGGATATTTTGCATCCCCATAAATAGCCCGCCATCGGAACCCATAAGGTCCGACGAAGAAATAGTAGAAAAGCCATATGTAGATGGCTACTACCGATGCCCCTCCCAACCACCATGCCCATTTGGGATAGCGGTTCAGCAACCTCTTTCGCGGCTTTTTGCGAGAAGTCTTTTTCTGTATCCTGATTTTACGAGAGGTCATAAACAGTTAGCAGTCATCTTTTTCATATGGGAACAAAGAAAAAAGGTAGTCCGCAACCCTTGAGTTCGCGAACCACCTTCTATTGGGAGAGTATTACATTCTTTCGAGTGCAAGTGTCATAGTGGGTTTGTCGCACACTTCTGTCGGTCCCCAGTATTGTATTGGTCCAGGATAGACATAGCATGTTTCTTTCGCCCATTTGCTACGCATGGCGGCAAAAGTCTTGAACGGTTTGCCGTCGAGATCAACCAAAGCCTTGCGAATCACAGGCTTCATCTCGCCATTGCGACGCTCCATGTTCATCATCATGGTAATAGGCACACCACCAGCTTTCCATTCCTCGGCAGGTGCTGTAGTGTTCTTAACGACAGCCATATAGCCAGTCTTGCCATTGGCTATGAGCTGCGCAGCGCTCGTACCAAGAGCATAGCAATAGTCAGCATCGAAGTTTGTAGGCGCAGCGCAACGGCCTTCATATCCGAAGAAATGATGTTGTGTGGCAAATTTACCTGTGTACTTGCCTTCACGCTTCCACTTCTCAATCTTGACAGCCACCATTGCAGAGAGCAATTTCTCTGTCTCTATCAGTGAAACCTGTACATTTCCGTGTGGGTCACGGTCAAGGGCAAGTTGACGTGCGACATTTGTAGGCAGTGAATTAAACACGGCCAGATTCTCTTCAGACAGATGTCCCCTTGAGAAATCAATCAATTCTTCACGAGCCAGTCCTTTTGCCTCTGGCATAGCGAGAACATCGTTGAGCTGTGCTATCAATTTCTTGATAGCGGGTATAAACTCAATGACACCCTCGGGAATAATCACAGTACCGAAATACATACCTTTTGCAGCGCGGTCGCAAACGGCCTCGGCAATATATTCCACCACATCGTCGAGGCTCATGTTACGGGCCTCCACCTCCTCAGAAATCAGGCAGATATTAGGCTGGCACTGAAGGGCACACTCCAGGGCGATATGGCTAGCCGAACGTCCCATCACCTTGATGAAGTGCCAATATTTACGTGCGGAATTGCAGTCACGCTCAATATTTCCGATAAGCTCTGCATAGGTTTTACATGCAGTATCAAATCCGAAAGACGTTTCTATCTGGTCGTTTTTCAAGTCACCATCGATTGTCTTAGGACATCCGATTACCTGTACACCATAATTCTTAGCTGCATAGTATTCGGCAAGAATACAAGCGTTGGTATTGGAATCGTCGCCACCGATGATGACAATGGCCTGAATATCCAATTGACGGATTATTTGCAGACCTTTCTCAAACTGGTCTATCTTCTCCAGTTTGGTGCGGCCAGAACCTATCATATCAAAACCGCCGGTGTTTCGATAGTCGTTGATAAATTCCTCTGTTATTTCCAAATAATGATGATCCACGAGTCCACCCGGGCCAAGGATAAAACCATAAAGGTGGTTTTCGGGATTAAGCTTCTTCAACGTGTCAAACAAGCCCGTAATGACATTATGGCCGCCAGGAGCCTGACCTCCCGACAGAATCACACCTACATTCACCTTGGTGTGATTAACAGAATCACTCTCCTCAAACTCGATGAGCGGCATTCCATATGTGTTCGGAAAGAGCTTCTTGATTTCCTCTTGGTTATCCACGCTCTGGGTTGCTTTCCCCTCTTTTACCTTAACTGAACCCTGAAGCGCCTTAGGCAACTTAGGCTGATAGGCAGCACGTGCTTGCTGCAATGCACTTTTTTCCATTTTACTAAAACCTTATTGATATTTTGTATTAACCTTATCTCAAAAACTTTTGCAAAATTACGCTTTTTTTGCGAATTTTGATAAGAAATCTTACTAAAAAGCCTTTTTTATCATATTTTTTCAAATATTTGACTTGCAATTCGCAAATTATTTATATATTTGCAATATGGATATGACAAATAGATGATTGGAGGAAACATTATGAATAACAAGAGAGATTTAAAGAAATGTATCAATTACATCTGCAGCGACCTTTTCGCAGAATGTGTTGCAGCATCGCTATACACAGGTAAGCCAAGCGAAGAAAACGTTAATGCGTTGTTGTCATCGATACTGAAGATACAAGACGACTATGTGCGAAGAATTTCTCATCCAGAGCCAGGAATGGCTCCTAAGGATTATTACAAGAATCTGATTGAGACATTCAATGAGCATGTGATGGAGATTATCGACCACATTAGCAACTTGAACTGATTTAGATTATAATGGGTGCAAGTAAATTTTGCAAATGGTTGCTATACAAGAAACTGGGATGGCGTAAAGAAATCACCGTGAACCATCCCAGCAAGTATATTATATGCCTGGCACCTCATACAAGCAATTGGGATTTTGCCATTGGCCAACTTTATATGCGTGCTGAAGGTTTCCACATCAACTTCCTGATGAAAAAAGAATGGTTCAGGGGGCCTTTGGGGATATTTTTCAAGAGAATTGGAGGTATTCCGGTGTATCGGTCGAAGAGCACCAGCATGACCGATGCCATTGCCGCTACTGCAACAAAGGAACCGACATTTCATCTTTGCATCACCCCCGAAGGAACCCGTTCATTAAACGCTGAATGGAAGAAAGGCTTTTACTATATTGCATTAAAGGCAAAGATTCCCATTCTCCTCTATGGCATTGACTATGAAAAGAAGCTTATCAAGTGTACTAAACAAATCATTCCAACAGGTGATGTTGAGAACGAAATTCGGGAAATCAAGCTATATTACAAGGATTTCAAGGGAAAACGCCCAGAATTGTTCACCATTGGAGAGGCTTAACATATGAGAAAGCTACACTATCGTCTGTTTTTCGCCATAGCGGTTATTTTTAGCATTCTGAGTTCATGTGTGTCTCATAGGAACCTGCCAAGAGAGAAAGAAAGCCCCAGCAATATTCCGACCACCAAGCCTTCGACAGCGGACACACACACACCAAGCATCGAAAAGACAAAGAAAAAGCCTTCTCCCTATATGTGGGGAGACATTGACTATGAAGGAAAGCCATGGGTGAAAAACATCTCCAAGCCTATCGATATCACCAACGGACTGCAGAACAGGCATATCTCCCTATGGGCTAGTCATGGCAGATACTATGACATTGGGAAAGCGATATGGAAATGGCAACGTCCATTCCTCTTTGGCACCACAGAAGACCTCTTCACACAAACAATCGTTGTGCCCTATTTGATTCCTATGCTGGAAAATGCCGGAGCCGTCGTGTTCACTCCCCGAGAACGCGACTGGCAAAAGCACGAGGTAATTGTCGACAATGATGATGCCGCATCGGTTTCATACACAGAGAAAAACGGATCAAGCATCTGGAGGTCTTGTCCAGTCAAAGGTTTTGGAAACAGAGACACCGTGTGGCACGACCATGAGAATCCTTTCGAAATGGGAACCACACGCATGGCCAACTCCGTGAAAGCCTTCGGAAGCGAAATAACTTATCAACCGGAACTGCCAGAAGCCGGCAATTACGCTGTTTATGTGAGCTATCCTTCAACCTTGAACAATGTTGAAGATGCTGAGTATCGGGTGATTCACCAAGGACAAGAAACCGTCTTCCACGTCAATCAGAAAATGGGTGGAGGCACCTGGGTGTATTTGGGTAATTTCAATTTCGACAGAGGCTGTAACTCTTTCAACAAAGTGATACTCAGTAACGTCAGTTCACAAAAAGGGGTGGTCGTTGCTGATGCTGTGCGATTTGGCGGTGGCACTGGCAGCATTGAGCGTGGCGGCACAACAAGCGGAATGCCCCGTTGTCTGGAAGGAGCCAGATATTATGCCCAATGGGCTGGCGCTCCGTATAACGTTTACAGTTCTAAAGATGGTCAAGACGACTATGCCGACGACATCAACGTGCGGTCGTTCATGACCAATTGGCTGGCGGGCGGCTCTTGCTATGTTCCCGACACCGTAGGAAAGAATGTCCCCATAGAATTAACAGTTGCCATCCATAGCGATGCAGGATTCGCCAACGACTACAAATCGATATATGGGTCGCTTGGCATATGCACAACAGAATTCAACAACGGACTGCTCCAAGCAGGGATCAGCCGCGAGGCATCAAGGTCGCTCATGAACAGTATTCTTGACCAATCGTACAACGACCTTTCAAGAATCTATGGCGGTTGGGTAGTGCGCGAGCGGAAAGACGCCAATTATTCAGAAACAAGATGTCCGCTAGTACCCTCCACCATTTTTGAAACCCTCTCGCACCAAAGTTTTCCCGATATGGTGTTGGCTCAGGACCCCAATTTCAGATTCACTTTGGCAAGAAGCATCTACAAAGGAATACTTAGGCATATAAGCCAAAGTCATGGAAAGCATTTCAGCGTGGCGCCTCTCCCGCCCCATTCGTTACGTGTGGAATTCACTACAGCCGATGATGTTAAACTCAAATGGGAATCCACCAAGGACACTTTGGAGAAATCTGCGCAACCCAACAGCTACATCGTTTACAAGGCGGTAGGTACTGGAGGCTTCGACAACGGTACTATCGTGAAGGGAACATCTTATGAGATGAAACTGCAGTCAGGACTCGTTTATTCTTTCAAGGTTACAGCAATCAATAAAGGAGGAGAAAGCTTCCCCTCAGAGACAGTTGCCGCCCTTCACCATACAGGTGCCACAAAATCGGTCATCATCGTCAATGGATTCAACAGAGTTTCCGCACCCGCTGTCTATGAGACGCCTACCGAGCAAGGTTTCAATTTTGATGCAGATCCAGGGGTCGCTTACATGAGGACTGCAGGATATAGCGGCAGGCAAATATGCTTTGACAAAACAAAATTAGGCATTGAAGGGCCTGGCGGACTTGGCTATTGCGGACAGGAATGGCAGGGAATGGTTATTGCGGGCAACACTTTCGATTACGCCAGAACGCACGCCTTCGCCATGCAAGACCTGAAACAATACAATGTGGCCAGTTGTTCCTCAAGTGCTGTAGAAGAAGGGAAAGTGGACATCATGAAATACCATGCTGTGGATTTGCTCCTGGGTATGCAGAAAAAGGATCAGAATAAAGTGTTGCGCTACAAATCCATTTCGGACAAGATGCAACGACGACTTCGGGAATATGCCCGAAGCAAGGGGTCGATTATGGTTAGCGGTGCATACATTGGGAGCGACATGAAGTCGAAAAACGATTCAACATTCATCCACGACATACTCAAATTCAAACTCACAAGCGTTGAACGCTCCGACAGCGACTCCATTGTTATTGGCATGGGAACTCGGTTCAACATTTACCGCACCATCAACGAAAAGCACTATGCCGCCACGTCAACTGATATCATTCATCCAACCGAGCAGGCATTCTGCTCGCTCACCTTACGCGACAACCGTCCTGTTTGTGTTGCCTATAACGGGAAAGACTACAAGACGTTTTCGATGAGTATTCCATTTGAATGTATTATCGGTGAAGAGCAACGCAAGTCCCTGATGAAAGGTATTATGACATTCCTCACAGGAAACTAAAGAAGTAAGAATTATATAAACAGCATCAGAAATAAACAATAATCACTTTGAATATTATGTATAAAATACAGGCAAATCAATCAGGGACAAGAAATATCGAAATCTCGGATACCCACTTGGAGACTATTGAAAAATATTCTCTCCTGAACAATCTTATCGACAGCAATGGCATCATTGATGAAAACGTGCTCGACAAGCTGAAACTCAACTGCCGCTCAATTCTTGAAAACCAAGAGGAAGTGGACCGCCAGTTGATGGACCTTTGTCTGGATGTCATTTACAATAACAACATGAAATCCTTTGGGTTACAAAATCTCATTTCTCTTTTCATTGAATGGAAAGAAAAAAGAAAAGCAATAAGCACGGAACAAGATTCTGTAGAATAGAAAGACCTTGAAAGCATTCCAACTCACAGACTTTCTGCCAACAACAAAGAAAGAGGTGGAACTGAGAGGATGGGACGAACTGGATGTCATCCTATTCTCCGGTGATGCTTATGTTGACCACCCTTCATTCGGTGCGGCCGTGATCGGTCGCATTCTTGAAGCTCATGGCTATCGGGTTGCTGTTGTTCCCCAACCTGACTGGCATGGAGACTTCAGAGATTTCAAGAAACTAGGCAAGCCGCGTTTGTTCTTTGGCATCTCACCCGGGTGTATGGATTCCATGGTCAACAAATACACAGCCAACAAAAGACTCAGGTCAGAGGACGCTTACAGCCCGGACGGAAGACACGACTGCCGACCAGAATATCCTACTATCGTTTACAGCCGTATTCTGAAGCAACTCTACCCCGACACGCCCATTGTACTAGGAGGAATAGAAGCCTCGTTGAGAAGACTCACCCATTACGACTATTGGCAGGACAAATTGATGAAATGTATTCTATGCGACTCTGGCGCAGACATCATCAGCTACGGTATGGGCGAGAAAACTATCATCAGCATTGCAGAGGAATTGGAAAAAGGCCGTCGAATCAAAGACATCAAGGATATTCCCCAAACGGTTTACCTGGCTAAAGAACAGGATATACCGAATGGCATTACAGACGAAGACATTCTGCTTCATTCTCACGAGGAATGCCTAAGAAACAAAAAGGCTGAAGCAGAGAACTTCAAACACATTGAAGAGGAATCGAACAAAATCCACGCACAACGTCTGCTCCAAGAAGTTGACGGAATGTATGCCGTGGTGAATCCGCCATATCCTCCTATGACAACAGAGGAATTAGACCAATCATTCGATCTTCCATTTACAAGAATACCACATCCCAAGTATAAAGGAAAAAAAATTCCCGCTTACGAGATGATCAAGCATTCTGTGAACATTCATCGTGGATGCTTCGGAGGATGTGCTTTCTGCACGATATCTGCACATCAGGGAAAATTCATTACTTGCAGGAGCAAAGAGAGTATTCTGAACGAGGTACGCCAAGTGATGGAGATGCCCGATTTCAAAGGTTATCTCAGCGATTTGGGCGGACCATCTGCCAATATGTATGGCATGAAAGGCAAAAACTCTAAAGCCTGCGAAAAATGCAAACGTCCCTCCTGTATCCATCCGCAAATTTGTCCCAATTTGGATACAAGCCATGCACGCCTACTGGATATCTACCATGCCGTTGACTCACTTCCAGGCATCAAGAAGAGTTTCATTGGCAGTGGAGTGAGATACGACCTTCTCCTTCATAAAAGCAATGATGCAAAAACCAATGAATCGGCAATGGAATACACTCGCGAACTGATATGCAAGCATGTGAGCGGCCGTCTGAAAGTGGCTCCTGAGCATACCTCCGACTCAGTTCTCAAGCTCATGCGCAAACCATCTTTCTCTCAATTTGAATCATTCAAGAGAATATTCGACAAAATCAACAAAGAGGAGAACAAACGTCAGCAAATTATTCCATATTTCATCAGTTCACATCCAGGTTGTACAGAAGAGGACATGGCAGAACTCGCGGTCATTACCAAGAATTTGGATTTCCATCTTGAGCAGGTACAGGATTTCACACCTACACCCATGACTGTTGCCACTGAGACTTGGTACACCGGCTACAATCCCTACACACTTGAGCCTGTGTTTTCTGCAAAGACTCAACGGGAGAAACTGGCCCAAAGGCTATTCTTTTTTTGGTATAAGACAGAAGAACGGAAACATATTGAAAGCGAACTGAAGCGCATTGGCAGGCCAGACCTCATCAAAAAACTATATTCTGACGGAAGCAGTCCATATAATAAAGATGCGCAACGTCACAAAGCAAAGCATGATGAAGATAATAGAGCAAAAGATTCAAGGAAAGAAGAACGAGGAAACATGCGAGGACGGTATCGTCACCACAAATAATTTCATTGCCGTTATCGATGGCAGCACGAGCAAAAGCCCCATTCAGATTAGCAGTGACATGAAAAACGGACGCTATGCCATGATGTCTGTCTCACACTACATCAAAACCATTGCGCCCGACATCAGTTGCGAGGAATTCTGCAAAGGAATAACTGCTTTCTTCCAAGAAATTTATCGAAAGAACCATTTCAACTTGTCTGAGTTAAAAGACAAGCCGATTCAAAGAATCACAGCGAGTACTGCAATCTACAGCGACATCAGAAAAGAAATCTGGATGATAGGCGATTGCCAATGCCTTGTAAATGGCACTCTTCATGAAAACAACAAGCCTGCAGAACTCGTCAACGCAAAAAAGAGAAGTCTGTTTATTCATAGAAAACTGCAAGAGGGGGCCTCTGTATCCGATTTTCAAGAGAACGATCTTGGACGCGCATATATTCTTAACGACATCATCGACTCTTGTATGATGCAGAACATTACCTATTCGGTTATTGACGGCTTACCTGTTTGCATGGAGAAAGTGAAAATCATTCGTGTTCACGAAAACGACGAGATTATACTTGCCACAGACGGTTATCCGTTTCTTCACAACTCATTAAAAGAAAGCGAAAATGCTTTACAGGAACTTCTTGACAATGATCCACTCTGCATCAGCCAACACCTTGCGACAAAGGCTTTAATGAAAGGCGGCCATAGTTTCGACGACCGGGCCTACATCAGATTTATAGCCTCCGAATAGGCTGCTGCCATCTCCGCACAACGTTCTCCATCAACACCCGCCGAGACAATTCCTCCAGCATAGCCAGCGCCCTCGCCACAAGGGAACAGACCATGAACAGTCACGTGTTCAAGAGATTCATTGTTCCTGACAATTCTGACAGGCGAAGAAGTACGGGTTTCTATGGCAATCAAGGCAGCATCTCTTGTGAGAAAGCCATGGCTCATCTGCCCGAATTTCTTAAACCCTTGCTGCAAACGGCCTGAAATCAACGAAGGCAACCAAAAATGCAAGGGACTGGAAACCAATCCTGGGGCGTAACTGCTCTTGGGCAAATCATAGCTCAACTTGTTGTTTACAAAATCAGTCATGCGTTGGGCCGGTGCAGTCTGACGCATGTTGCCTTGCTGCCAACACAGATGTTCAAGGTTCTCTTGAAGTTGCATCATCAAAAGAGCATCGTCTCCATTTACACATTTATCATTTTGGGTAGAAAGAATCGCCACTGCATCTTCCGGACGAATCTCCACAACCATGCCTGAATTGCTCCATTGCGTTCCTCTGCTTGCCGGACTCATACCATTCACCACAATTTGTTGAGGACCGGTTGCAGCAGGTATCACATATCCACCTGGACACATGCAGAAACTATACACGCCACGCCCGTCTACCTGAGTGACAAAACTATATTCGGCTGCAGGCAGGTAGTCTCCCCTGCCCTGCTTATTATGATACTGTATCTGGTCTATAACAAGGGCAGGATGTTCCAAACGCACACCGATGGCCAAGGCTTTTGCCTCAACCGTTATATTCTGGCCATACAAATAGCGATACACGTCACGAGCAGAATGTCCGGTAGCCAATATCACAGGGCCATGGAACGTTTTTTGTTCGTTCGTGTTTAAGTCAATGGCCTCAACACCAACGGCCTTTCCTGTACATGCAATGTCACACGACTGTTGCTCCATTTTCTCTAGCAGCAAGCCTGTCATCTTGGTCTGAAAATGTACTTCTCCGCCGCATTTCAAAATGGTATTGCGCATGTTTTCAATCACCCGAGGCAACTTGTCGGTGCCGATATGGGGGTGAGCGTCGACCAAAATACTGGTACTGGCTCCATGTTGACAGAATACGTTTAATATTTTGTCAACATTTCCCCTTTTCTTACTCCGTGTATAGAGTTTACCATCACTATAGGCTCCAGCTCCGCCCTCACCGAAACAATAGTTGCTATTCTCATCTACAACATTAGTTTTGGCAATAGCAGCAAGGTCGTGCTTTCTGCCATGAACATCCTTGCCTCTTTCCAAGACGATAGGTTTCTTTCCCAGTTCTATCAGTTTCAGTGCAGCAAACAACCCAGCAGGACCAGCCCCGACCACAATGACAGCTGGTGCTCCTGACACATCATTATATTGCGTCGGAACATACATTTCATCCTCAGGTTGCTCATTCACATATATTCTCACCTTCAGATTTACATAAACAGTACGCTGGCGTGCATCGATGCTTCGTTTCAGAATCCTCACATGGTTTATGGATGACAGTGGCAAGCCCTCCTCACGTGCAAGATAATCTTTCAACATCGACTCGTTTGCTGCCTGATATGGCAGCAATCTCAACTGGTATTCTTTGATCATAGATTTGTATTTTGCTGCAAAAATAAGAAAAATATGTCACAAATTGTTGTCGTTTACAGGAATTCTTTATAATTTTGCAAGCAAATTAACCGGACAAGCCCCTCACTTGTCAGAGGGAGTCCGACATATTTACAGTAAAAAACATGAAAGTACTAAAGTTTGGCGGAACATCTGTAGGTTCCGTGAAAAGCATTTTATGCATAAAAAAGATTGTTGAGAAAGAGGCACGAAAGCAGCCCATAGTAGTAGTAGTCAGCGCATTGGGAGGAATAACAGACAAGCTCCTAGCAACTTCACAAATGGCTCTTAATGGCGACGAGCACTACAAAGACGAGTTTGAAGCCATGGTGAATCGTCATCACCAGATGATTGACACCATTATCACCAACAGCAAAAAACGTGAACTATTGTTTTATACGGTCGATGCCCTATTCGACCAGCTGAAGAGCATTCTCTTCGGTGTTTATCTCATTCATGATTTAAGCGAGAAAACTCAAAACGCCATTGTATCCTATGGGGAAAGACTGAGCAGTTATATTGTGGCAGCACTGATAAAAGGCTCCAGACGAATGAATGCCCGCGACTTTATCCGTACAGAACGTAAAAACGGCAAACACGTGCTCGATGCTGAGCTCACCAATCAAATGGTGCGTGAGGCATTCCGCGAAATGCCTAAGATATCGATAGTACCTGGTTTCATTTGCAGAGATAAGGATACACACGAGACAACAAATCTTGGCCGTGGAGGTTCCGACTATACCGCAGCCATCATTGCCGCGGCACTCGATGCAGAAGTGCTGGAGATATGGACTGATGTCGATGGTTTCATGACTGCCGACCCACGTGTCATCAAAACCGCATATACCATTAATGAGCTGAGTTATATCGAGGCAATGGAGTTGTGCAACTTTGGTGCCAAGGTCATATATCCTCCAACCATCTATCCTGTTTGTGTTAAGAATATCCCCATAAAGGTAAAGAACACATTCAACCCGAATCATCCTGGAACACTTATCAAGGAGAAAATACAAGATGACAACAAACCCATTAAGGGTATTTCAAGTATCAGTGGCACCACTCTTATCACCGTTTCTGGACTTTCTATGGTGGGTGTGATTGGTGTGAACCGAAGAATTTTCTCGGCTCTCGCCAATAACGGCATCTCGGTATTTATCGTATCACAAGCGTCTTCCGAGAATTCCACGTCAATAGGTGTTCGCGACGCCGATGCCAAAGCTGCAGTGGAGGTTCTTAACAAAGAGTTCGAAAAAGAAATTGAAATGGGAGCCATGTATCCAATGTGTGCCGAGAGTGGTCTTGCTACCATTGCCATTGTGGGTGAAAACATGAAACACACACCAGGCATTGCAGGAAAACTATTCGGGACCTTAGGACGCAGCGGTATCAGTGTTATTGCCTGTGCACAAGGTGCCAGCGAAACGAATATCTCATTTGTCATCGACGGACAGTATCTCCGTAAGGCTCTCAATGTGCTTCACGACTCATTCTTCCTTTCCGAATACAATGTGCTCAATCTTTTCATCTGCGGTGTGGGAACTGTTGGAAGCAAACTCATTGAGCAGATTCGTAGCCAATACGAGGAACTCAAGAGCAAGCGCAAGCTAAAACTCAATGTGGTGGGTATTGCAAGCAGCAAGAATGCAATCTTCTCACGCGACGGAATCAATCTGGAATCCTATCGCGAGGAACTGAAGAAATCCGATCCCAGCAACACAATCCGCCTAAGAGATGAAGTCATAGGAATGAACATTTTCAACAGTGTTTTTGTTGACTGCACCGCCAGCAAAGAGGTTTCCGAACTATACCAGACCTTTCTGGAACACAATATCAGCGTCATTGCTGCCAATAAGATTGCCGCCTCGTCCGACTACGAGAGCTATCTCAAATTAAAACAGACCGCATTGATTCGCGGCGTGAAATTCCGTTTCGAAACGAATGTGGGAGCCGGTCTGCCTATCATCGGAACCATCAATGACCTCTGTGCTTCGGGCGACCGCATCCTCAAGATTGAAGCAGTGCTTAGCGGCACACTCAATTTCATATTCAACAAACTTTCGGCAGACGTTCCCTTCTCAACGACTGTACATATGGCCAAGGAAGAAGGCTACAGCGAACCCGATCCACGCATTGACCTAAGTGGAACTGATGTCATCCGTAAACTGGTTATCCTCACTCGTGAAGCCGGCTATAAGGTAGAACAGGAGGATGTGGAAAAGAATCTCTTTGTTCCTTCATCATTCTTCGAAGGTTCTGTGGAGAATTTCTGGAAACAGCTCCCCGCATTGGATGCCGAATTTGAAAAGCAGCGTCGACAACTTGAAGAACAAGGCAAACGCTGGCGATTCGTGGCCACTATGGACCATGGCAAGACAGATGTGTCGCTGAAAGCCATCGACCGCAACTCGCCATTCTACAACCTTGAAGGTTCAAACAATATTGTGCTGCTCACTACAGAGCGCTACAAGGAATATCCCATGCTGATACAAGGCTATGGCGCCGGAGCAAGTGTTACGGCAGCCGGTGTGTTTGCCAACATTATGTCGATTGCAAACATTTAATCGCCCATGAAGCATATCATCATTTTAGGAGACGGCATGGCCGATCATCCCGTTGAAAAGCTTGGCGGTAAAACCCTTTTACAGTATGCCGACAAGCCTTGTATGGATATGATTGCACGCATGGGTGTCACCGGACGGCTCATCACCATCCCCGAAGGATTCCAACCAGGAAGTGAGGTGGCCAACACATCCATTTTGGGTTACGATTTGAACAAGGTGTATGAAGGGCGTGGACCTCTCGAAGCTGCAAGCATTGGCTATGAGATGGACGATGACGACCTGGCTTTGCGCTGCAACATCATCTCCATTGATGACGAAAAAATCATCACCCACAATGGAGGAAACCTCGAAACAGGCGATGCCGATGTGCTTATCAAATACCTTGACCAACATTTGGGAAACGACTATATTCGTTTCATAACAGGAATACAATACCGCCATCTGCTTGTCATTAAGGGCGGAAACAAGCATATAGAATGTGCCCCGCCACACGACTTTCCTAACCACGCATGGAGACCATTGTTGGTGAAGCCTTCTGCCAATGTAGCAGCTGATCCCGAATCGGAGACAAAGCAAAAAGCAACAAGGTTCTCACCCCAGCAAACGGCCGACATCCTCAACAAATTGATTCTAGAGTCACAGCCGCTACTTAGCAACCATCCTTTCAACAAAGCAAGAGCAAGACGAGGTGAGCGATTGGCCAACAGTATTTGGCCATGGGGAGGAGGCTATCGTCCATCGATGGAAACACTCATGCAGCTATATCCCGATATTAAGTCAGGTAGTGTTATCTCTGCCGTTGACCTTATCAAGGGCATAGGCCACTATGCAGGACTCGACATCATCAATGTGAAAGGGGCTACAGGATTGGCTGACACCAATTACGAAGGCAAAGCCCAAGCAGCCATAAAGGCATTGCGTAATCAAGATTTTGTTTTCGTACACGTTGAAGCCACCGACGAAGCTGGACACGATGGCGACCTTGACCTGAAACTCAAAGCCATCAACTATCTGGACCAAAGACTCATCAAGCCCATCTTCCAAGAAATCAGTTCATGGAAGGAACCTGTGAAAATGGCGATTCTCCCCGACCATCCCACTCCTGTAGAAATACGAACTCATGTCAACGAGCCTGTCCCCTTCATCATATGGCACAAGGGCATTACGCCCGACAGCGTTCAATCATACGACGAAAAGAGTTGTGTTCGTGGACATTTCGGACTGCTACACTTACAAGAGTTCATGCAAACATTCATGAGTAAACCCTGACAATATACATCAAATTCCCATAACCTCATAAAAACAAATAACAATGAAATATTTCAGCACAAACCAACAAGCACCTGCTGCTACACTTCAACAAGCTGTAATCAACGGTCTGGCTCCAGACCGCGGCCTCTACGTACCAGAACGAATCAATCGACTGCCTAAAGAGTTTTTTGACTACATTCACGAAATGCAGTTTCAGGATATAGCATACAATGTGGCAAGCGCTTTCTTTGGCGAAGATGTAGACTTAGACGCTCTACAAGAACTTGTGTTCAGCACTCTGTCTTTCCCTTGCCCAGTGGTTCATGTCAACGACAACATCTATTCGCTCGAGCTCTTCCATGGACCGACACTTGCCTTCAAGGATGTAGGAGCACGGTTCATGGCACGACTGCTACAATACTTTATGAATGTGGAGGGCATGCAACAGACCAATGTGCTCGTAGCCACATCTGGCGACACAGGAAGTGCCGTGGCCAATGGATTCCTCGGTGTTGAAGGTATCCATGTCTATGTACTCTACCCCAAAGGAAAAGTGAGCAACATCCAGGAATGCCAGTTTACCACATTGGGCAAAAACATTACCGCCATCGAGGTGGACGGAACATTCGACGACTGTCAACGCATGGTGAAGAGCGCATTCATCGACAGCGAACTCAACAGCCACATGCAGCTTACCTCTGCCAACAGCATCAACGTGGCACGCTTCCTACCCCAGGCTTTCTATTATTTCAATGCCTACGCACAGCTGAAGAAGATGGGCAAGGCTGACAATATGGTGATATGTGTACCAAGTGGCAACTTCGGCAACCTCTGCGCCGCTCTGTATGCACGCGAGTTGGGACTTCCCGTAAAGAGATTCATTGCTGCCAATAACATCAACGATGTGTTCTTCAACTACCTGCAAACAGGTAATTACGAACCGAAAGCCTCTGTACAGACCATAGCCAATGCCATGGACGTAGGCGACCCAAGCAATTTCGCACGTATTCTCCACCTCTACGACAGTAGCCACGAACGCATAGCCAGTCTCATTAGTGGAGCGACCTATACCGATGAGCAGATTAAAGAGACTATGAAAAAATGCTTCGACCAAACAGGCTATGTTCTCGATCCCCATGGAGCATGCGGCTATCGTGCCCTACAAGAGCAGCTGCAGGCTGAAGAAGCAGGCGTCTTTTGTGAGACTGCCCACCCCGCCAAGTTCAAAGACACCGTGGAACCCGTCATCGGAACAGATATAGAAATTCCAGAGCGACTTCAGAACTTTATGAGAGCCGAGAAAAAGAGCGTACCGATGTCTAATCATTTCGAAGATTTCAAAGACTTTTTGATGAAAAAATAATTTACAGCCACATAACATTCTGTTAGTTATAATTAGAACCATTTAACATATACAATAATTCATTCATTATCAATCACTCGCAATAATCTGCAAATTTATAATCAACTGCTCAAAAATAGGAAAATTGTTTAAAATAAGATCCGTATAAACCGACTGTTGTATGCAGGAAGAACTGACGATTGACATTCTTCGTCAGTGGAATGAGAAAACCGCTGATTTGCTCTATAATGCTTATTATAGGGCATTGGTGGTATTCTCCAAGCAAATAGTCAAAGATGTGGAAACTGCCGAGGATATTGTGCAGGATGTGTTCTCTGCTATGTGGGAAAAGAAGATACCTTTTGAGAATCTGTCACAGTTTAGGGTTTATATGTATAATGCAGTTAGAAATCGTTCTCTCAAGCAAGTTGCAAAAAACAAACACATAGAGGTAAGTATTGACAATTCCGATATCTCGTCCGAAGAGTTTCATCTGCTGCCATCTGGTGAGGAGGATTTTTACAGCGAAGAAATCTACCGCCGGATGATACTCGCTATAGAGAGTCTGCCTGACCGTCAGCGTAGTGTCTTCCTTTTGGCGATAGAAGGGAAGAAAAACAGTGAGATAGCAGAAACCCTGCATATCAGTGAGGACACAGTAAAAACCCATCGCAAACGAGGTATGGCTACGCTGCGTGAAAAAATGTCAGACGATATGTTGCTGTTGCTCACTATATTGATGGCTTAATTATTATCTTTTTTTGAGAAACTTCCCGGAGGAGAAGTTAAAGAGGAGTTAAAAGGACAAGTATTCTGCTTGTCTTTTTAATTTCTGTCCCACTTATTTATTTGATTTTTTTTTAATCGTGTACCCACTTTTTTAAAGTATGGGTATAATCTACAAATCATATATCATCATGGAACATAAAAATATCAATATTATAGTAAGTAAATACCTGTTGGGAGAGGCAACAACGGAAGATTTGGCTGCGCTCGAACAGATGAAGATGGAATATCCGCATATAGCCGAATTACTGAATCGTATAAAAGAGGAAGAAGGTTTGTCAAAGCGTTATTCCGAGCATATGGAGATTGATAAAGACAAAGCGTTACTTCACTTCAAGGAAAAGATGCACATCAACCAGGAAAACATTTCAGAAGAAGAAACAACGCAGCGAAAAACTTCATTCTTTGTACTTCATTCCTCTCTTCTCAAAATTGCAGCCGTAGTACTCTGTCTCATGACTGTAGGCGCCGGTTGGTGGTATAAGGATTATACGAGGGTTACTCCACCTGTGATTGCACAGGAGGTTAGGAAGGCGATTGAGCAGAGTGAAGAAAGTGGTAAAAACATGGCAAAAGTTGAAAATCTTTCTGACTTTATTCAAAAAGAATCACTTGGTGACAATGAGTCTCCACAGCAACTCGCTCAAGCATATGAGATTATCCAGGAGAATTATAATTTGGAAGATCTTCGCCGTATTACAACCGTTCATGACAGGGATTTTTGGATAACGTTGGATGATGGCACGCTGGTACACCTTAATTATAATAGTAAGATTATCTATCCCGAGAAGTTCGGACGAAAAAACAGAGAGGTAATTCTTGAGGGCGAAGCTTATTTCATGGTTGCCAAAGACAGAAGCCGTAAGTTTATCGTGCATACACCCGATGGAGACGTCACTGTGCATGGCACAGAGTTCAATGTCAACACCCGTGGTAAAGAACGAAATGCCGATGCAAATTATACATCAACGGAAGTTGTTCTGGTAAAGGGTAGTGTTGGTGTGACCTCCAACAGTAATGAACAGATGATAAGGCCAGGTCAGATGGCTTTGCTCAACGCCCAACATTCAACAATTATTATTACGAACGTAGATACCGAGCCTTATATGGCATGGAACTTAGGTGAGTTCTCTTTCCGTGAATGGACCATGGAAAAGGTGATGACTATCATGGCACGTTGGTATAATCGTGAAATAATCTTCAAGTCAAACGAGGCTCGTGAGGTTAGAATCTCTGGTGATTATTATCGCTATGACGATGTGAAACCAACGATGGAATCGCTTGAATTAGTGACGGGATTGAAAATTACTGTGAAATCAGACAAGATATATATTGAATAATTCTATTAACCCTTATGACAATGAGTAAACAAAAAGGATTTCTTATTCTTCTATGGGTGATCATACTGAGTGTTCCACCACTTGGTGTATTTGCCCAAGAGAAGCTGAACAAAAAAGTAAGTGTAAATGTTAAGCAAGCTTCTGTGGAAAGCGTACTTAGCAGTGTTAAGAAACAGACGGGGCTCAGTTTCGTTTACAATGCAGAACAAGCCAAGAGTTGGCCAAAGATTGACCTAAACGAAATCAATTGTCCAGCTCGTGAAGTTCTTGACAAGATTGTTGGTCTAATCGGTTGTTCTTATGAAATGAAGAATGACATCGTGACCATCTACAAACAAAAATTAAGTGGGCGTGAACGTACCGTAAGAGGATACGTGCGTGATGAGAATGGTGAAGCTCTGATAGGAGCGCTCATTAGCATCGGAGAAGGGCAGTTAGCCACGGTTACTGATGCAGAAGGATTTTATACTTTAAACATTCCCACTGAAAAAACCATACTGAAGTATTCATACGTGGGTATGGAAACAAAGTATGTAACGTTAAAAGTGGGAACAGATCAGATTAGACAGGATGTCGCCATGGCCAACAACACCCAACTTGAAGAGGTGGTGGTTACAGGTATGTTTGAACATCGCAAAGAAAGTTTTACAGGTGCTTCAACAACCTTCACACGTGACGAGATAAAACAAGTAGGTAATCAGAATCTGCTGAAAAGTCTGAAAATACTGGATCCTTCATTTCAGATTATAGAGAGCACCATCAATGGTTCTAACCCCAATGCCACCCCAGAAATACAAGTACGTGGTGCCACCTCATTTAATTTACAGAGTGATTATCAGGGTAATCCTAACCAACCGCTCTTCATTCTCGACGGTTTTGAAACCGATATTACAAAAATCTATGACATGGATATGAACCGCATACAGAGTGTCACCATCCTGAAAGACGCTGCAGCCAAGGCTATCTATGGTAGTAAGGCAGGAAACGGCGTGGTGGTTGTTGAGACAGTACGTCCTAAGAGCGGTCAGTTGCGTGTCTAT
>CACZPU010000123.1 GCA_902783165.1 uncultured Prevotellaceae bacterium | reverse complement strand
GAACCATCGCCAGGCAGGTGGCCAGCATCCATAATCTTGTAGTTCGTTTCATACTATTTGAGCTTAGTTTCAATATTCCGATGCAAAAAAAGCTATTTTTCCAAATCCGTCAAACATTTGCAAGAAAAATGATGTTTCAGTTGGTAGCAAAAAAGAGGGTGTGCCTATTTTGACACACCCTCTTTTTTGGTTTCTTAATTGTACCATTGCTTATGTATTGCCAGACTGGTAATCATTGGTATGAATAAGTGATAAAAGTGGGAAAAGAGAAGATGTGGGTAACATTTTTTGCTTATATAAAAAATATCTATCAGAAAACAAAGGCCATATCGTGGAATTTTTGTATATTTGCAAATTGAAGTAATTTGCCACATTGTTGGGCGATATGTCATCTGAATCTATAAGATTATGAATAGCGAGAAGAATATCAACGGGAAACGTAACGGCAATTTCTATCTAGAGTATCAGCCAAGTATCAATTATGCCATGGTGAGAAACGGGGTGAAAACCGTAATTGCCTGTTCCTTGGAAAATGGAGATAGAGAAGACTGGCACCAGGTGAAGGTGGTGCTGGTGGGTGAACATATGGTGGCTCAGGAGGTGCTGGTGGATGTAGTACAGGCAGGCAGCAGCAACTTGTTGGATGACTTGAAGATTTTGGCTCCCGATGAGAACCTTGCCAACCTGACAGCAAATGTTGACACAGTGTTTACCATCATCGTTTCGGTTGAAGGCGAGGAAGTATTTCGCCAGAACTATCCCATCACATTGACCCCCGATGAGTATTACCTGCACTTGGACGAGAGTGACCACCAGAAAGAAATCACCAAGCAAATCATCTGGGAGCGTAAACTGCTGGATTTCTCGTTACGCAACAACATGATCAATTGCAAACTGGGCAAGCGCGTCATTCCTTTCGTGTCGTTCGACATCCCCAAGATGGAGGACTTGTTACAGGAAGGCAGCGACTATACCATCACCCCCTATCCTGAAAAACTTGTCGAGCCGCAAGACGATGGCATGTACCACTCGGCGATGCAGGCTTCTGCGCTGCGCGAGAAAGTGGTGTCGACAATTGAAAAATACAAACAGATAACATCCTATCTTAGTGAGACAGAGTTGCACAACGCTCTGAAATTCATTTACCGAGCATCGCGTAACGCCCTCGAAGAGAATGGTGCTAACACGCTGTTTGTGGTATTGGGCTTGCTGAAGTGGTATGAGAACGAGAAGAGCACACTGCCCCGCTACGCCCCGCTGCTGATGCTGCCTGTGGATATTGTGCGCAAGTCTGGTCAGAACTATGTTATCCGTCTGCGAGATGAGGATACCATTATGAATATCACGCTGTTGGAGTTGCTCAAACAACAGTTCCGCATCGATATGAGCGTGCTCGATCCATTGCCCACCGATGAGCATGGTGTGGACGTGCAGAAGATTTTGAACACTGTGCGTATGGCTGTGCGAGAGCAGAAAAACTGGATGGTGCTCGACGAGGCACTGCTCGGGCTATTCTATTTCAACAAGTTCGTGATGTGGAACGATATCCATACCAATGCTGAGAAACTGAAGGAAAGCGATGTGCTGAAGAGTCTGATGGAGGGTCGTGTGGCTTTGCAATCGAGCGATGATGTTGTGGATGCGCGTGATGTTGACAAGAGAAACCTGCCTTCCGACTTCTGTATCCCTATCGATGTCGACTCTTCGCAGATGGAGGCAGTGATAGAGAGTGGACGAGGCAAGAGCTTCATCCTCTACGGCCCCCCTGGAACAGGCAAGAGCCAGACCATCACCAACATGATAGCCAATGCACTGTATCAGGGCAAACGAGTGCTTTTCGTGGCGGAGAAGATGGCCGCCCTTGAAGTGGTGCAGAAGCGACTGACAAAGATTGGGCTCGACCCGTTCTGCCTGGAACTGCACAGCAACAAAGTGACCAAGCAGCATTTTCTGAACCAGATGCAGAAGGCGCTCGATGTGACGCATAAGAAAGAACCCGAAGACTATAAGGCAACCAGTGAAAAACTGTTTGCCCACCGTCAGCAGATGATTACCTACATCGAGAATCTTCATCGTCGGCAGCAGTCGGGATTCTCGCTCTATGAGTGTATCACTCGCCATTTGTCAATTGAGGGGGAGGAACTGAAGGAGCATTTGCCCAAGCCACAGGACATCACGAAAGACAAACTGACGCTTTGGATGGAACAGATGGCGTCGTTGAACACCGTGTTCCATGTGACAGGCCGCCCTCAGGAGCATCCACTGCTGGGTCTGTTCCCCTTCTCTTTTAGTAACGAGAGTAAGGAAAAGTTGTATGCGCTCCTCAAGACATATCAAAAAGAATACCAGAATATACAGCAATCCATCGCTGATACACCTGTGAAACTGAACCTGACACCATCAGAGCTCGATTGGGCGAAGCAGGTGAGCACGCTTCTCGACACTGTACCGCAGCAATCGCTCTTGGATTTTGTCCAGCAGGATGCCGATTCGCTACAGGAACGATGGAAGGAAATAAGCGACAAGTGGTTCCTTCCGAGGTTTTTTGCCAAACGTTCGTTCACCAAGGAAATGCGCCAGTTTGTAAGTAACGTGAAATTCAATGAGGTTCCCGATTTGCTTGACAAGCAAAAGTCGCTCAAGAAGTTGATGAAGAACTACTGTATGTCGCATCACGTGGAGTGGGCACCCACCGAGTCGGCTCTCTGTCAACAGTTGGCTTCGGAAAGGCTGGCCAAGGTGGGCGACCAGGGTGCGGCGCTTGGAAACATCGTGAAAGAGATAGAGTCGCTGGCAGCTGTCTGCTTCTACAATGAGCCGGCAGAGGAGAAGCTGAACAAGTTGAATGAACAGATTCCAGGCTGGTTTGACCATGCCGACGCCTATAAGGATTGGTGCCTGTGGAGTGAACGCCGCAAAGAGCTTGTGGCCGAGGGGCTCCAGTGCGCAGTGACCGCCATCGAACGCGACGGCATGTCGCCCGATGCAGCCTCCGATGCGTTGCAAAAATCGATTTATCACATACTCACCATGGACATTGTGGATAAAGACCCGTCGCTTGCCAAATTCAACGGACTGATTTTTGAGGAAATGGTAGACAAGTACAAGAAGGAAACCTACACCTTCCAGAACCTGAGCAAGCACGAACTCTATTGCCGTCTGGCTGCCCAGATACCTTCACAGACCATCGCAGCGACAGCCAACTCGGAAATGGGCATTCTGAAACGCAATATCAACAACGGCGGACGTGGTACCAGCATCCGCAAAATTATTGACCAGATACCAACGCTCATGCCCAAGCTGTGCCCATGTATGCTGATGAGCCCCATCTCTGTTGCCCAGTATGTTGACATGAATGCCGATAAGTTCGACCTTGTTATTTTCGACGAGGCTTCGCAGATGCCGACAAGCGAGGCTGTGGGCGCCATAGCACGTGGTAAGGCATTGATTTGTGTGGGTGACCCGAAGCAGATGCCTCCAACCAGTTTCTTCTCCACACAGTCGGTGGATGAGGAGGAAGTGGAGTATGACGACATGGAAAGTATCCTCGACGACTGTATCACTCTGTCGATGCCCGGACATTATCTCTCATGGCATTACAGGTCGAAGCACGAATCGCTTATAGCTTTCAGCAATCTGAAATATTACGACAGTAAACTGCACACCTTCCCAAGCATTGACGACCAACAGTCGAAAGTCAGACTGGTACAGTTGTCCGGAGAGTATGATAAGGGTCGGACACG
>CACZPU010000122.1 GCA_902783165.1 uncultured Prevotellaceae bacterium | reverse complement strand
TTTTGCAGTCAGGAAACAATAGTATACGATAGTCATGGAACTCAACGAACTCATTAAAGACTGCTCGCGCAGACAGAAAAAAGGACTACATTTCATATTGACATCCATCTTGATTTGGGGACTAATACTGGTAGTCTTCCTCACCGATTTGAACATCAATCAGAAGAACATCGTCACCTTCTGCTGCTCAGCCATCTTGCTTCCTGCGGCTTGGATGCTGTCGAAGTTCCTGCACATCGATTTCGAAGGCAAAGGAAACCCGCTGACAAAGGCAGGCCTGCTGTTCAGTATCAACCAAATGCTCTACATCCTGATTGCCATGTGGGCGTTTGCAGCTGTTCCTGAGAAGATGTTGATGGTCTATGCCATGATTTTCGGAGCTCACCTCATGCCCTTCTCCTGGCTTTACGACTCCAAGAGCTATCTGGTCTTTTCCATCGTCATCCCGATTCTTGCGCTTGTCGTCGGGATGCTCTATCCGCCTTCTGTCTTAGCGGCCCTGATGGTCGTCATCGAGGCAGTGTTCGCCTATTGCCTCTTCATGGAATGCAAGGCCATCGACAAATAGCAGTTTTCAATGAGATTCCCCTTGATTTATGGGGTGGGGGATTTCCTGCGACTCTTGGACGAGGTTGAGGAAGACGGTCATGGCCTTGATGTTGAGGCACTTGGTATGGATGTCGTAGATGATGCGCTGGCGATAATTGGAAAGCGTTGACTGCATCTTAGGGGCTTCCTCGCGGATTTTATCATGATTTACGCAATCGCCCCAAAGACAACTGCGAGTAACAACATAAGAACAATGAATCTCACCCAATCGATAATCTTGACAATTCTTTCTGCTTTTTCTTTCTCCATATCTTATTTCGTCAACCGTTAGTGGTTGACGCTGCAAAGGTAAGTGGAGCATGTTACAAAAGCATTACAATCGTGTGATGGATAGGTTACAGCGGCGTATGTAACAGCATTGTAACATCAGCGTAATGAGAGCGTAACAAGATTGAAATACCTTTGCGCTCTGTAAACAGGACGCGATTCTGATGTCGTCTCGATATAGCTCATGAAAGCATGGCTCTGCTTCGGCTTGCACAGAATTGCACACAGTAAAACGGATTGTAATGGATTTGATTATCAACATTTTCTCGCTTGTGGGTTCGCTGGCATTGTTTCTCTTCGGAATGAAGACGATGTCGGAGGGCCTTGAGAAATTTGCGGGCGACCGCCTGCGTAGTATTCTGGCGGCAATGACGAAGAATCGTGTGATGGGTGTGCTGACGGGTATTCTCATCACGGCACTCATCCAGTCGTCGAGTGCCACAACGGTAATGGTGGTGAGTTTTGTGAATGCTGGTTTGATGACGCTCGGCCAGAGTATCGGCGTCATCATGGGTGCCAACATCGGTACGACAGTGACAGCATGGATTATCTCTGCTGTAGGGTTCAAGGTAAACATTGCTGCTTTCGCCATCCCCATGCTCGCCATCGGCATGCCACTGATATTCAGCAGCAAGGGTAATCGTAAGAGTATCGGTGAGTTCGTGTTCGGCTTCTCGTTCCTGTTCATGGGTTTGTCGTTCCTACAGGAAGCAGCCACGGCAATGAACATCGGCGACATGGTGGCGGGTATGCTGGCGCATGTACCGCAAGACTCGTTCTTAACCATCCTCTTGTTTGTCGTTGTGGGAGCTTTGGTGACCATGATTGTACAGGCTTCTGCCGCAACGATGGCCATCACGCTGATGCTCTTCGGCATGAACATACCAGGCTTCGGGTTTGAACAAGCGGCAGCACTGGCTATGGGTCAGAACATTGGTACTACCATCACGGCCTTCATGGCATCGCTTACCGCCAACACGCAGGCACGTCGTGCTGCCCTGGCCCATATGTTCTTCAATGTGTTTGGTGTCGTGGTGTTCCTCATTGTGTTCTATCCAGCCTGTAACGCTGTCAGTTGGTTTGTAGACAGTGTGATGGGCGGTGGCAACGACCTCTACAAGCTCTCGGCCTTCCACACCGCTTTCAATATCATCAATACGCTGTTGCTCATCGGTTTTGTGAAGCAGATTGAGATGCTCGTGTGCAAGGTGCTGCCAATGAAGGCCCAGGACGAAGACTACCGACTGAAGTTTATCAGCGGCGGTCTGCTCTCCACAGCCGAACTTAGCATCATGGAGGCACAGAAGGAGATTCACAGTTTCGCAGAACGCTGCCAGAGGATGTTCGGATTTGTTCCAGAGCTGATGCAGAAGGAGGATGAGGTGGAATTCACCAAATTGTTCTCGCGCATTGAGAAATATGAGAATATTACCGACTCGATGGAGATGGAGATTGCCGGTTATCTGAACAAGGTGAGCGAGGGTCGCCTGTCGGATACATCGAAGAGTCAGATACAGAAGATGCTGCGACAGATAACAGAGTTGGAGTCTATCGGTGACTCTGTGTATAACCTCGGACGCACCCTGAACCGTCACCGCATGCACTGTCAGGAGGCATTCACCTCAGACCAGATACAGCACATGATGACGATGATAGAACTTGTGGGTGGGGCATTGACTGAAATGCTGAAGCGTATCGACCTGCCCACGACGAAGAATGGCGTTAAGAAATCTATCAACATTGAGCACGAGATTAACAACTACCGAACCCAACTGAAAAACCAGAACCTGCATGATGTCAACTCCGGTCTCTATAGTTATCAGCTTGGAGTCTTTTACGTCGACTTCATCTCGGAATGTGAGAAACTTGGCGACTACGTCATGAACGTTGTTCAGGCAGGAAAAGGATTGAATAACGACTATGAGGGCAAGCCGAGGAATGGGCAAGGGTAAAGATTTATCTCGACCAAAGGTCAAGGTTAGAACAACGTGAGGTTGGTGGGGATGATGAGTCCGCCGCCGAGTATGAACAGTGCAGTTGTTGTCCTACTATGGACCGCAACTGCATTTTCACAATAGCCGGACTGTGTGGTAATGATTTGATGCGACACTCAATGACCAACGGCAATTTTTTTTACAGATTATTTGGATACTAACCAAAAATATCGTATATTTGCAATCTGTTGACTAAGATATTCATTCTTAAATAAAGCCTATGGATTTTGGAAAGCTTCTATTAAAGATTGCGGGCGTTGCTAAAGACTATATTGAGAAACAGGAGAAAGAGGCAAGCCCCGCCCAACAGTCCCGCCCAACACACCAAGAAGTTGTTCAGGAGGTGGAAAGAGAAAAGACAAATGCTGAATGGGTAGTCTATTTCAGGGAAATCCTGCAGGATTCATTCTCATTCTACTCGATTCGTGAAAACGTACCCGTAACGGATTTGGTTGGATTCGCCAATGATGAGTTCAAACTCTACAAAACCCGTCCCACCCAGGCCTACAAAGCCGAATGGGGACAACCTTATTCTTTCGTGCTTGAATCGGGTGGTACACCCAAGGCGGTGGTGATGCTCGGCAACGGCCACAGCCACGACAGCAACGTGAAGTACCTCATTGCGAGAATGTATGCCAAGAAACTGGGCATTCCTTACATCAACTTCTACACGCAGATGCCCAACGAGAGAAACTATGTGATTGGCCGCATCCGCAAGTTCCTGGAGTGATGTGTGTTGGGTGATAAGTGTTGGTGGTTATCTGAAACTTATTATCTTAAACAACTAAAAACTTAAATTGAAAAAGGGGATGCAGCTATGTTGCGCCTGCAAAGGAGGCAGCCTTATCCGTATATAGACGTTTTGCAGGTAACAGGACAAGGTATCCTCTCGTGATCAGCAATTTTGCTGATTCAAAATCTTTCCCCTTTTTCATTTTTTAT
>CACZPU010000121.1 GCA_902783165.1 uncultured Prevotellaceae bacterium | reverse complement strand
TATTAATGTAAATTTCATCATACTTTATTAATTGTTTATTGTGGGCACAAAAATAAAAATAAACAAGATAAATACCAAATATAATTGAGTTATTTCTGCTTATATGATACTACCGTCGAGCTACTATCTGGCAAAATGGGTCAGCGTGAGGCTGTTCAACTGCTTAATGAGCTCAGAAGTCCTTGCCATCAGCCTCATTATATCCTTACTGATTTCTGTTATACAGAATGTTATCTTTTCCACAAATTCCCAGTTTATCAGTCTCGCCTTCCCGACTCAATGTTTACAAGTCCTTTGCGGGCCAGCCATAGTCTTGATACTTGGTGGCTGTCAGTCCGTGGTCACGTACGAAACCCCGTAGTAGTTGCGACCTGTTTGTCTCGCGCTCATCTGCATTGCTATGATGTATTTGGAAGGATTCAAAGTGTTCTCCGAAAATCCGCTTGGCGCTGGGAAGATAGCTGGAGCCGTCCTCTACTTGTTCAAACTGAGATACATAGAAGTGCTTGCCCTTCTGACTGATGTGCATAAGCCCAGGGTGACTGCCGCAGGAGATGCATTTCAATGTGTCGCCAACTTGTTTGTAGTTATACACCCAGAAATCTCCCCATATACGGATGTCTGTTGTGTCCTCATCATTGACGGCAACGACATCGCTGACCGATACACTGTATTCGCCCTTGGCATAGTGGCCGGCAATCTGCTCTGTCATGTAGCGGTCAAGGGCGGCATAGTAGTCGGTTACCTGTTCATTAATCATCACAACCGTCTTGTCAGCATACTTCTTGTCGAGTATGATGAGCGATATGGGCTGTGTGCTATATGTCTGTGCCTCACTCACTTTGGCATCATAGAAATAGTAGAGCTTATCGCCTTGCTCTTCAAGCCTTACAGGCTTGATCTCCGTTGTAAGATTGGTCACGGGCAGCACGATAGCGATAACGAATTTCTTTGCAAAGTCTATCTCCGTAGGCTGTCCGTTCTTGCCCATTACAGCGGCCATGCCGAATAGCTTGTTAAAATCCTCCTCCGTTGTAATCTTCGGACTGGCTGGTATCTCCTGGTCATTCTTGAAGAAATAGTTCTTCGCAATCTCAAACGTGATGCCAATGCTATCACTCTTTGTCTCTGTTACCGTCGCGGTTGCTGTCATCTGTTTCTGGTTACATGCTGCCAACATCATCAAGGCAGCACATATCATTAATGTTTTTTTCATGCCTAAAAGGGATTTTATTGTTTCTTCCAGTATTTGCTGTGCTGATACTGACCGTGGTTCTGCGTCTTGTCGTTATACTGAATGGCGAATTTCGGGCATCCTCGCAGACAAAGCCCTGTATCGAACCAAAGGTTGCGAAGGTGAAGACATAGTTGTCCGCCAACAGTGTGAAGGTAGTGTGTTGTATGAACGCGCGTACCAGTACCGGAAGTTCGTTCCAGTTGGTAGGCGTTACAATACCGAGCACCTCGCCCTCCTTTATTGTCACTTCCTGAGGGGCTTGCTCTATTGATTGTATACTGTCATCGAGAGCCGCGGCGATACGTTCCGCCACATGGCGGCTGTTTCCTGTTGCTGAGAAAAAGTAAATCATAACTCTTCCATTCGTTCCCGCTGCAAATTTACGAATTCTTTTTCAGTTAACCGTATTCTGTATGAGGTATTTCATAATCTGCGGGTCGCCGAAGTTAATGGTTCCTGTGTCATGCTGGTTCATCTTGGCTATCTGAGTCATGCAGACATCACTCGAAGTAAAGTCGAAGATGTCGATATCCTGCGTCATGCGCTCCTTGTGTGATTTTTTGTGGATGGCCACGGTGTCGCGTTGGGTGAGCCAGCGGAGGACGACCAAGGCGGCACTCTTGCCGTAGGCGAAGAACGTGGCAAGCGCAATGAAAAGGAAATTTTCATTTTATTGTTTAGTGTTGAGCGTTGGGTGTATTATTTAAGCACAGATCATTATACAATAAATACAAAACGCTCAACACTAAACATGAATGTTTTATTGACGAGAAGGACGTGTGTCTTTCACGCGCACCGCCTTGCCCTCAGATACAGGTAGTGAACCTTTCTTGACGAGTTTCACCTTTGGCGTAAGTAAGATTTCGTCCTTCAAAGCCCGTTGTATGTCTTTTGTCATCTTCTGTAATTCGGGGTAAGCATCAGAAATGATGTCATCAAGTTCCACTTCTACGGTCATAACATCATTGTTATCTATTGTTTCGAGCGTGATGAGGTAGTTGCTGCCAAGTCCTGGATATTTCACGAGGATCTTTTCCACCTGCATGGGGAATACGTTCACGCCCTTGATGATAAACATATCATCGGTACGTCCCTTGATACGGTCGATGCGGCGGTGAGTACGTCCGCATGGGCATTCGCCCGTAATGATGCGAGTGAGGTCTCGGGTTCTATAGCGAAGGATAGGCATCATATCGCGATCGAGTGTGGTCAATACCATTTCGCCCATTTCACCATCGGGAACAGGTTCCAAGGTGTCGGGGTCGATAATCTCGATGATGTAGTTGTCTTCCCATACGTGCATACCGTTTTGTTCCTTGCATTCAAATGCCACACCAGGACCATTCATTTCCGTCATTCCAAAGGAGTTGTAGGCTTTTACACCCAATAGGCGTTCAATCCTTCGACGTTGTTCCTCAGTATGTGGCTCCGCACCTATAAATAAGGTACGCAACTTGGTGCTTCTTGGGTCAACACCTTCTTCCTTGAATACTTCAGCCAAACGAATAGCGTAGCTCGGGATTGCATGGAGACAGGTGGTTCCGAAGTCTTTGATAAACATGATTTGGCGTTTGGAATTACCAGCACCGGCAGGAAGAGTGACTGCACCTAATTTTTCTGCTCCGTATTGAAAGCCAAGACCTCCCGTGAACATTCCATAACCAGACGAGTTCTGGAAAACGTCGGTGTTGCGACAACCCACCATATACATGCTACGTGCAATCATGTTTGCCCATGATTCTATGTCGTGGCGAGAATATGCCACCACTGTAGGATGACCAGTGGTTCCGCTGGATGAATGGATTCGGATAGCATCTTTTAAGTCACCTCCAACGAGTCCAAAGGGATAGTTGTTGCGCAAATCGTTCTTTGTTGTGAAAGGAATCTTACGAATGTCCTCCACACAATTGATGGAGTCGGCAGTAATGCCAAATTCACCAAGTCGTTTCTTGTACATGGGTGACTTGAGAGCCACGTTAATGGTATCTCTCAGTTTCTTTACTTGTAGTTTTCTCAGTTCTTCCCGAGGC
>CACZPU010000120.1 GCA_902783165.1 uncultured Prevotellaceae bacterium | reverse complement strand
TGGAATGAACACCAAGGTGCCATATAGCGAAGCAGACAAAGTGGATTCGCCTGTGAGCCTCTATGCCGCCTCGAAAAAAAGCAACGAACTCATGGCACACGCCTATTCAAAACTCTATGGGTTTGCCACAACCGGCTTGCGGTTTTTTACCGTCTACGGTCCTTGGGGGCGTCCTGACATGTCGCCTATGCTCTTTGCTTCTGCCATTAGCAAAGGAGAGCCCATCAAGGTGTTCAATCATGGGGACATGATTCGTGACTTCACATATATTGACGATATTGCCGAAGGAACCATTCATGTCATTGACCACCTGCCTATAGCAGAAGATTGTCCAAACAATGTGCCCTATAAAGTGTACAACATTGGTTGTTCGAACCCTGTGAAGCTGATGGATTTTATCAGTGAGATAGAACAGGCTTACGGCAAGGAAGCGGAAAAGATATTCCTCCCGATGCAGCCTGGAGATGTATACCAAACCAATGCCAACACAGAACGCCTGGAAGAGGAATGTGGCTACAAGCCCCATTGGTCGCTGCACGATGGTATCCAGGAGTTCATGAAATGGTACAAGAGTGAGAAGAACCCACTCAAATAAGGAAGAAAAGAAATTTACAATGAATGG
This sequence comes from uncultured Prevotellaceae bacterium, assembly GCA_902783165.1. GTDB lineage: Bacteria > Bacteroidota > Bacteroidia > Bacteroidales > Bacteroidaceae > Prevotella. The sequence goes on along the minus strand of CACZPU010000120.1, from coordinate 15,504 downwards.
TGTTCGATGAGCTGACGAGTTTGGCGGAACACTTTCTTGGACATCTTTCCGGAAAGAAAGAATTTCACGAAACGAACACTATGTGTATCGGTGCAATACAAATCGTAGAAGCCCTTTTCGAGAAGGGCTTCTGCTTTTTGTTGCACTTCCTTGCCATAAGCACCCACCAATGACGGTATGTTCAACTGAAACAGCACACGACGGTCTTTAAGACGCTTGTAATCGTCCATCTTCATGTAGTTGTATCGTTCCGGATGAGCCAATACCGGATAATAACCCTTACTGAACACACTTTCGAGAGTGGCATCCATATCGTAAGGAGGGTTGAAATAGGAGGTCTCAACAAGCAAATGACGCTGCTCCTTGCCCAATGGCAGGATATCGCCCTTAGGCAGACGCTCTGAAAGGGTGTTGTCCATCATATTCTCTGCCGACAGATGAAGGACTATACGACCAGAATAATGCTTCTTCAAATCATCAAAAGCATTCCTCAAATCGGTCGTTTTGTTGGGAATGTCCTCCATGATATGTGGGGTCAGCCATATTTCGCTGACATGCTGCTGCTCCCACATATCAAGGATGGACAGGGTATGTTCAAGTTTCTGAACCCCGTCATCAACACCTGGGAGAAGGTGGCAATGGTAGTCGACAAGACCTTCGAGCAACCCACTCTCCCCTACTGTCACATGACTATGAAAGGGCCACATACTGATTAATCTTCTTCCTTAGTATAAGAGCCGTATCCTTTACCGTAACCATAGCCATAACCGTAACCATGACGATGGTAGCCATAACGACCGGTTGCCACCTCGGAACCATTGAGAACGAGAGCCATGTTCCTGAGCTTCTTCTCCTTATAGTAGTTCTCAACCTCCGGCAGCATATCCTTGTTAAGCAAGCCGTTACGAATGACGAAGATGGTCATGTCGACCAATTCGGCTATGATGGCTGTATCGGCGACAATGTCAACTGGTGCACTGTCGAGGAAGATGTAGTCGTACTCACCACGCAACTCTTCCAGCAGTTTTGCCAACCGGCCGTTGGACAACAACTCTGCCGGGTTGGGAGGAATGGTTCCACAAGGCAAGATGTCCAATTGCTGGCAATCGGGACTATTGACAATCATCTTCTTCCAGTCGGTTTCCTGACCAGACAGATAGTTGGCGACGCCCTTTGCTTGTGTGCTCACATTCAGATAACGGCCCACAGAACCCTTACGGATGTCCAAGTCGAGCATGATGACCTTCTTGTCTTTCAAAGCGAAAGAGGAAGCCAAGTTGATGGAGACGAATGTCTTTCCACTGCCCGGGTTGATTGATGTAACCATGAACACCTTGGCATTGTCGTAGCTGTTGGCCATGAATTCGACATTGGTACGAACCACACGGAAGGCCTCGTTGATGATGTTACGTTTCTTGGCACGGACGAGAATTCGGCCTTCTGTCTCAGCACGCTTCTTCTTGTTGCCATAGAGAGGGACTTCGCCAATGAACGGGATGGTGAGGTGCTCAATATCCTTCTTGCCACGTATCTTCGTATCCATACTCAATACCAAGTAGACAATTCCTGCCGGTATGGCCAAGCCAAGCAACAGGGCAACCAACCAAATGTTGCGACGAACAGGAGATGTAGGACGCTTGCTTCCCATTGGCGGGCAAACAATACGTGTATTGTAGGCGGTGAACGCCTGAGAGAGCTGGTTCTCCTCACGCTTCTGCAAAAGATAGATGTAAAGGGCTTCCTTCACCTTCTGCTGACGCTCTACAGACAGCAACTGCTTAGCTTGTACCGGGCTGGAGGCTATCTGCGCATTGTTCATATTAGCTTTGTTCTGAATACCATTAATCTGAATCTTAATCTGATTGATGGCATTGTTGAGCGAACCATTGATGGCCTGACGCATGGTTTGAAGCTGCTGATCCAAATCTTTTACCAACGGGTTGGAATCACTACTGTTGGAAGCCAAGGAATTGCGTTTGAGCTGCGTCTCATTGAAGTGGGAAATCTGAGACTCTATTCCTCCATTATTCTGCAACATACCAGCAGGCAAAAGGTCGTTCTTATGGGTGTTGTCCATCAACTGCTCACGGATGAACGTCATCATGTAGAGACGGTTGTTCAAGTCCATCAACTCGTTGTTGGCCTGGTTGGCGTTGGTCATATACATCTTGGCAGCCTCGGAAACATCGGGAACCAAGTTGCGGCTCTTGAAGGAAGAGATATCGCTATCGACATTGCCCAACTCCTTCTCTATCAGATTGAGACGCTCGTTGATGAAACGAGAGGTGCTCAAGGCAATCTCGTTCTTGTCGTCAATCCATTCCTCTTGGTACACCCTGATAATCATGTTCAGGATGTCCTCGGCACGCTCCATGGACACGTCTTCATAAACCAAAGAAACCACAGTGGCACGCTTGTCGGCAAAATTGGCATTGAACCTGCTGTTCACAGCATTACCAGCAGACAATAAAGTGGAACGGTAAACATCAATCTTTACATCATCTTTATATTTGACAAAAGCCGGTGTGGTGGCAACATAGAGACGGCCCAACGGGGTCTTTACCGTTGTATTTAACTTTCCATTAATGCTACCCTCGTATTCAACACCATTCTTCATGAACTCATCCATCTCGAAGGTGCCATCCTTCTTCACCTTGATTTCCAATGATGCAAAATCGTCATCAGTAAGATTGGCAAAGGTAATCTTGACTGGCTGAGTCTTTCCATAAAGGGTCTTTTCACGATACCCCGGAATGGTGTAGTTCACGTCAAGATTCATGCGACGAGCCACTTCTATGAGAAGAGCCGGAGAACGCATAATGAGCAACTCGTTGGACACACTGGCTGATGCGCTGAAGATTCCAAGAGAAGACAATCCGCTCAGTTCATCGCTGATGGTGGAGCCACCACCTTTGGTGTTCTTGATGAGCACCTGAGCCGTGCGGGTATATACCGGTTGTTTCTTGGCCAAAAACAAAAATGCCAGCACCAATGCAAGGATAACGGAAATGACAAACCATTTCCAACGGTACAAGCACGCCAGAAGGAAATCTTTCAAAGTCATTCCCGTATTGGCTTGAGAGGAATTCTGAACACGACTCTGATTGACTGTCGCGATAGTCTTATCCTGATTTGTAATGTCCATACTTATATTATAATCTATGAATCAATGAAACAAGAGAAATCAACACTGAAGAAATGGAAATCCAGAAAGAGGTGGACTGGAAGGTATTGCCATTCACACGCGACTGACGCTTGCGGTAATCGTTGGGAACAACATATACCACATCGTTCTGCTGAAGATAATAAGCAGGAGAACTAATCAACTGAAGGTCGTTGAGCATGCTCACCACATGGGCGGTCTGCTTTCCATCAATAGTACGAAGCACATACACGCTGTCGCGCATGCCATGAATGGTCATGTCGCCAGCCTCTGCCAATGCCTCCAAAAGGGTAACCCTGTCCTGACCGAAGGAGAATTCTCCTGGGCGGTTCACTTCACCCAAAACAGAAAAATGAAGATTGAGGAATTCAACAGTCACTACCACATCCTTGGCCAACTCCTTTTCCTCAATGACTTTCTTGACATATTCGGCCACTTCCTCACGGCTCATTCCAGAAATATGAAGTTTCCCTATCATTGGGAAATCGATGTCGCCATGACGGTCGATGGTGTATCCAACCATACCACGATTGGTACGGTCGCCTGTATAACCCACCATAGTTGTCTGTACCGGCAAATTCAGGAGGCTGGAAATTTCATTATTCTTGCTTTTCACAACAATAGAAATCTTGTCGCCTTCCTTCAGCTTGATTCCAGCATGGCTGGTAATGGTGTTCACATTGCCATTCTTCAAATCCTGAAAATAGCTGACACGGGTAGGAGTCTTGCACGATACAATAAGCATGGCTGCAATAGCCACGGTAAGTAATTTGCTGTATTTCATATCCAGTTAAAAAATAATTTCACTTCCAATTAGTCACTTTAGGGTGCAAAGGTAGTGATTTTTTCGAAAACGGCATTGCTTTTCATGAAAAAAAATGCAATTTATCTTTTAAATCAGATTTTATTGTTACTTTTGCATGCTCCAAAAATCATGGAGCTGTTGTCATCATAGTTTGTAATGAATGAATATATGAACGAAAAGAAACCTGTTATCATAGCCGGTCCTTGTGTGATAGAATCGGAAGAACTATTAGATACGGTAGCACAAGAACTGGTGAGAATCAACACCCAACTGAAAACAGACATCATATTCAAAGCCTCTTTCGACAAGGCTAATCGCACCAGCGTCCATTCTTTCCGAGGACCGGGACTGGACAAAGGACTCAAAATGCTTGCTCGTGTAAAGGAAAAATATGGTCTGAGGATACTCACAGACATTCACGAGAGTCATCAAGCGGAAAGTGTGGGAGAGGTGTGTGACGTGATTCAGATACCCGCTTTCCTCTGCAGGCAGACCGACCTATTGGTGGCAGCTGCCCGCACAGGAAGAATCATCAACATCAAAAAAGCACAGTTCCTCAGTGGACAAGACATGAGGTATCCTGTGGAGAAAGCCAAAGAAGCTGGCGCAAAGGAGGTTTGGCTCACTGAGCGAGGCAATTGTTTTGGCTATAACAACTTGGTAGTTGACTTCAGGAACATACCAGACATGCTCGACATCGTGCCAACAGTAATTATGGACTGTACACACTCGGTGCAAAGGCCAGGCGCAGCAGGAGGAAAAACGGGAGGCGACCGGAGATTTGTGCCTTGCATGGCATTGGCAGCCAAAGCTTTTGGAGCGACGGGCTACTTCTTTGAAGTGCATCCGGAACCAGACAAAGGATTGAGCGACGCCGCCAACATGCTCCAGCTGGACAAGCTTGAAGCATTGGTCAGAGAAATAGAACGGATATAACAGATTGAGCAGTTACTCACTTACATTACAGAACAATTGAGTGGCAAGCACCATATTGATATCATAACATTAGAACCATACGAAGATGAAGACTATTCGCCAGACAGCCAAGCAATGCATGAAAGATGAAGCAGACGCTATTCTTGGACTGCAATCGCAACTGGATGAGAATTTTGACAAAGCAGTGGACCTGATGTTCCATTGCAGAGGGAAAATCATTGTCACCGGTGTCGGAAAGAGCGGGCATATCGGCGCCAAGATTGCCGCCACACTGTCGAGCACAGGAACACCGTCGTTTTTCGTCAACCCATTGGACGTTTTCCATGGCGACCTGGGCGTGATGACGCACGATGATGTGGTGATTGCCATCAGCAACAGTGGACAAACTGACGAACTGCTGCGATTCATCCCGATGGTACTCCACATGAACATCCCCATCATTGCCATGACCGGAAACGAGGGAAGCCTGTTGGTGAAATACTCTACCGTGCACCTAAACACCAAGGTGGAGAAGGAAGCCTGTCCACTGAACCTGGCGCCGACAAGCAGCACTACAGCCCAGCTTGTCATGGGGGACGCCTTGGCGGTAGCATTGATGGAAATGCGCCATTTCGAACCAAAGGATTTCGCCCAATTCCACCCTGGTGGTGAACTGGGAAAGCGACTGCTGACAACAGCGCAAGACGTGATGCGCAGCGACGACCTACCCGTTATTCCCAAAGAAATGCATCTGGGAGACGCCATCATACACGTCAGCAAGGGCAAGCTGGGACTTGGAGTATCGCTTGAGGACGGCAGGGTGATTGGTCTTATTACTGATGGAGACATTCGCCGAGCCATGGAAAAATGGCAGGCACAATTCTTCGACAAAACAGTAGAGGACATTATGACGAGCCATCCCAAATGTGTTTTACCATCGACAAAGATAACAGAGATACAGAAAATAATGCAAGCCAACAAAATACACTCCGTGCTGGTGGTGGATGACGAGCAGCACCTGCTGGGCGTTGTTGACCACTACTCTTGCATGTTCTAATCTGAAACAATGAAGAAAAGACTGCACTCACTCTTTTTGCTCGCGATAATACTCATAGCAAGCCCGAAGCTACAGGCACAGACGTCCGACTCGCTCATTGTCGAACAGTTGCGTCAGGAGGGTGTGCACTTCTCAAACAACAACAAGGTGACACTGCTGATGAGCGGACAAGAGAAGTTCGACGACATGTTCAAAGCAATTCGCCAGGCCAAGAGCAGTGTACATCTCGAGTACTTTAATTTCAGGAACGACTCCATTGCCGACTTGCTCTTTAACATATTGGCCGAGAAAGTAAAAGAGGGTGTTGAGGTAAGGGCACTGTTTGATGGGTTTGGCAATTCGTCGAACAACCGTCCTCTCAAGAAAAAACATATCAAGAAGCTACGTGAAAGAGGCATTGAGATTTATGAATTCAATCCTGTCAGGTTTCCATACGTAAATGATTTCTTCAACCGTGACCACCGGAAGATAGTGGTGATTGACGGTGAGATAGCATACACTGGAGGCATGAATGTGGCTGACTATTACCTCAAAGGCACAGAGATGGTTGGCTCATGGCGAGACATGCATTGTCGTATAGAGGGCGAAGAGGTGAATACACTTCAACGCATCTTCCTAAAGATGTGGAACAAGGTGACCAAACAAGAAATCAGCGGCGAACAATACTTCAGGAAAAGCACTCCCCTATCCCATTTTTCCGGTTTGAAACCTGACACTTGCCAAACAGCTGGAGCCAAAATGGTTGGTATCATCAATCGTGAACCAAGGATTTCGAAGGCCATCATCCGAAATTTCTACATCAATGCCATCAACGATGCACAAGACAGCATCAAGTTGGTGAATCCCTATCTTACCCTCAGTCATCGGCTGAAGAAAAGTCTGAAAAATGCCATTAAGCGGGGAGTGAAAGTGGAAATCATGGTATCGAAACGGAGTGACATTCCCTTAACTCCCGACTGTGTTTTCTATAATGTCCACAAACTGATGAAAAAAGGTGCCGAGGTATGGATTTACGAGCCAGGATTTCATCATACAAAGGTGATTATGGTTGACGGACGTTTCTGCACAGTAGGTTCAGCCAACTTGAATTCACGCTCCTTGAGGTGGGACTATGAAGAGAATGCTGTCATCATTGACCCCTGTACGACAAAGGAACTTTCGGACATGTTCGACCATGACAAGAAAGACTCGTTTCTGCTCACCAAGACGTCATGGAACCAATGGCGCACACCGTGGAAGAAGTTCGTGGGATGGTTTGCCCATCTGCTCACGCCGTTCTTGTAGTTTCAACAAGATCGCACATCAGAAGAATATCCACCTCGGTCAATCCCAACGACAACAAGAAGTTGGAATCCTCATGAAATTGTTCGGACAACGGTTTCTGACGTGAATCCTTTTCCTGGGATTGATGAAAGCAATCGACTGCTTTCTCCACATTCTGCATCAACCAATAACAATAGCCGGCATTCAGGAAATCGACCGATTCCACCTTGTCGGCCGTGAGCAGCCGTTGGTAGATGCCCATTGCCTGCTCCAGTTTACCTGCTCCCGTCAACGCCCATGCCAATCCTCTTAGTATCTTCTTGGAATCAGGCTGTTCGTAGTCGAGCTTATAGAATAGCTTTACTGCATCATCGTATCTTCCTGCATAAGAAAGGGCAACACCCATGTTGATGGCATACGACTTATGCTCCGGACGGCGTTGGCACAGTGTTTCATAATGTTCGCACGCCTCTTTAAAATCACCTTTTTCAAAGCAGGCACGAGCCAACCATAGCAATACTCTCTCATCGTCGGGCTCAAGAGAAAGAGATTGGCGGAAGGCTGCCTCTGCCTGAATGGCATCGCCTTGGTGCAACAATAGATAAATGCCATAATTCAGGAGGTTCTGGGCATTATCATCTTTCACGTATCGGCTTGCCAGTTTTACGAAAGCGTCACCATGATGGTGCTTGCGCATGAAGAGGCACAAATCGGCGAAATAGTCGTTGGTGCCCAACTGGAGATAAGCAGGGTTGGCCATGAAAACATATTCGTCGCTGCTGAAGGGATTGAGAATATCATTGCGACGATAATGAAGACGGAAGAAACGATATAAATCCTGAAGATACATCCGTCGGATGAAGGCCGCACCTGAATTCTCCTCTGCCTGCCCCATCGGCATCAGCGTCTCTTTCTCGTTCAGCATTCCCTTCAGCTGTTCGGGCAACCGTTCTATCACGCTCTCCATGGCCAAGGCAAAAGAATATTTGTCACTTTCGCAGAACGGTGCATGGTTGAGTACGTTATCGAGGAAAGACGAATCTTTCAGCTTCTGTGTAATCCTATACAACGCCGGATGGCTTTTGGTAAACGGACGGAACCAGTTGCTGAGGTCGTAGAAGAAAGGATAGCGTTTCATCTGTGAGAAGCCACCGAAATAGATATCAGAACCAGCTTTCTGCATATTCATCATCTGACGGATGGAGTCTTCCACCTCTTCCATTCGCTTGTCGGCTGCATCAGGCTCGAGGATGTCCTCCATTATGTCGTCTTCTTTTTCCGAGAAAAAGCCATGGCTGTCGAGTATCAGATTGTTGTTCTTCATCAAGGTCGGCATGATGTCGCGCTGAATGGTCTCGTGGTCACTCTCTGCATGAATACAGAAAAGCACTTGCTTCTGCATATCAGCCAAATCGCGGGCTGTCGTTTTGTCGGAGAAGACATGTTGCAGAAGATTCATGAGCCCCTCGTCGACGGGTGTGGTGGAATGGATGCTAAACACCCAGCCTACCAGAGCGCGTTGGCGCAGTCGTTCGTCTGACGCCTGCTGATAGAGATGAACAAGTGTCGATATTTTTTGACAGTCATAAATATTGATGGCCGACAGCATCACTGCACTCACAAGAACGAGCGCATCGCTGATTTCGATGGCTGGCGAGAGGAGCAGTTGCTCATAGAATGTCCTGTCGTCTTCTGTCCATTGTGGTGAGAGGAACAGCTGGCAGAACAGCGAAGAGATGAAATCGGAATGACTTTGGTTGATTTCTTTTTCCTTTTGTTCCCTTACAGCCTCGTCCTCCAGCGAAAGCATGGCAATGTCGGTGACATACGATTCGAGCCTCTGCCTGATGGTTTCGTGTGTAAGCTTAACACCACGTGTACGTTGGGCAGCATCCGTGTAGATACCTACCCGAAGTTTCTGGTCTTCAAGAAGCAGGTCCTGGATGAGGCGACCTAAGCGATTCAACAGTTTCTCGTAGACAGTCTCACGACTCGGATCGGCATAGCCACGTTTCATGTAGTCGAGCATCAAGGCATAGTCGTTATCGATGCGATGCAACTCGTCAATGTAAACGGCCAAAGGATGAATATCCAGAAAAGCCTTCACCTTGTCTATTGCCTTCAGGAGTCTTCGCTCTTGAATCAATTTCAGGGCTTCGTTTAAGTCGCTTATGTTATTTTCCATTATTTCAACCATTTAAGAGCTGCATTGATATCTTTTTCACGGGGCTTAGAGATATGAGTAAATCGCATTTTGGGCAATGCGTTCACTGTACGCTCATCAGTACTGGTATATTGTCTTATCAAGTCAGAATAGTGTTTCAGTCCATGCTTGTTGATGCTGTCGCAAGCCATGTTGTATGCTTTCAGGAACACCTCATATTGCTTTGAGCGTCTCTTGTCTTTCAGTGCTTTTTCGCGGAACACCACTGCTCCCAATAACAAATCACGTTGCCCACTGTCCATTAGTACAACATTTTTATACAGTCGCGCTGTAGTAGCCTGAGGTTCGGGCAGAAGCATGGCATCCATTTCGTTGTTGAGCAGCATCTTTAATCGGATGTTCGGATTATTGATTTGGACACGGAACACGTTCTCGGATTTTATCTTCACACCGTCTAAGGCCAGATCGCCCAACATATCGGTTGCCGAGAAGCGCGCCATGGCCATCATTTTGTCTTCCATCTGGTCAACCTTATGGATTCGCGCCAAGCGATTACTAATGAGCTGCCACGAGGCATTGGTCGCCGTGGCATAACGCAGGGCTGTGCCACGTTTCTTCATACGCTCGGCTCTCACCACATCGGTCACATTGCCCTCAATACTACCCTTGAGAAGGGCAGCGTCACAATCGATTTGCGACGGATAGGCCTTCAGGCGGACATCTGCTCCCAGCGTTTCAAAGAGGTTGCTTTGCTTCGCCACATATAAGGGAAGGCAATCGAGCGTTGGCAGTACGCCCACCTTCAGTGCCAAGGAATCCTCCTTCGCCATACGCAGTCGCTCTGCCTTGCTGAGCCTCTGCCTCCTCACCTCGCTTGACTCGCCACACGAAACAAGGAGAACACAAACCATGGCTATCAAATAGAGTTTATTCATAACTTCAATTTAAAAAAGGGCAGCTCGGCGTTGTGACACACGAGCCGCCCTTTCGGTCATATTAATGTGCGATATTAGTATCTTACAGCTTTTCATGTGCAAAAGTAATCAATTATTTTGTTTTACCAAAAAAAATTAGTACTTTTGTGCTGTTATGGCAAAAGACAAAATAGCATATGTCTGCTCCAACTGCGGACAAGAATCGGCGAAATGGATGGGCAAGTGCCCCTCTTGCGGCCAATGGAACACCTTCAAGGAAATTCGCATTTCGAATGAGACTGGCTCTATGGCTGCAAAATCGGCCGCTTCGACCATCAGGAACTCCATCAAAAACACAAAAAACAAGCCTCTGTATCTCAGGGAGATATCGTCGAAAGACGAACAAAGAATAGACATGCACGACGAGGAGCTGAACCGTGTATTGGGAGGCGGTTTGGTACCAGGCAGCATTGTGCTTCTCGGTGGCGAGCCTGGAATTGGAAAAAGCACCCTGTCGCTGCAGACCATTCTCCGTCTGCCCGATAAAAGAATATTATATGTAAGCGGTGAAGAAAGCGCGCACCAGCTGAAGATGCGGTCTTTGCGTATCCCGCACGAAGAGAGCGACAACGTGCAGATACTCTGTGAGACATCGTTGGAACTCATTTTCGAGCACATCAAAGAAGTGAAACCAGAACTGGTGGTCATCGACTCCATCCAGACCATCTCCACCGAGGATGTGGAAAGCAGTCCTGGAAGCATCACGCAAGTGAGGGAATGCGCCTCTGCCCTACTCCGTTTTGCAAAATCCAGCGGCATACCCGTAATTCTTATCGGGCATATCACCAAGGAGGGAACGCTGGCCGGTCCGAAAATCCTAGAACATATCGTCGACACCGTCATCCAATTTGAAGGTGACCAACACTATATGTACCGCATCTTGCGGAGCATCAAGAACCGTTTTGGGAACACGTCTGAACTAGGTATCTACGAAATGCATCAGAACGGACTGCGACAAGTGAGCAATCCTTCGGAATTGTTGCTCACCCAAGACCACGACGGACTGAGCGGAATAGCCATCTCGTCGGCCATTGAGGGTGTCAGACCTTTCCTCGTCGAAACGCAGGCCTTGGTTTCTACTGCTGCCTACGGAACGCCTCAACGCAGTGCTACCGGTTTCGACCAACGCCGTCTGAACATGCTTTTGGCCGTTTTGGAGAAACGTGTAGGATTCAAACTGATTCAGAAAGACGTGTTCATCAACATTGCCGGCGGTCTGCGAGTGACTGACTTGGCCATGGATCTAAGTGTGATAGCTGCTGTGCTATCGAGCAATGTCGACACCGCCATTGAATCTGGCTGGTGCATGGCGGGCGAAGTAGGCCTGAGTGGCGAGGTGCGCCCTGTGAACAGGATTGAACAAAGAATAGCTGAAGCAGAGAAACTGGGATTTCAGCATATGATTATTCCAAAATACAACATGCAGAGTTTCAACCACAAACGCTTCAATATAGAGTTGCATCCCGTGAGAAAAGTGGAGGAAGCACTGCGCAATTTGTTCGGATAGACACGACACAAATGCAAAAAGAAACAGGCTGACCTATGCCAGCCTGTTTAAATAGAATCAATATTTGTTTCAAACATTATCGTGCAGCAATGCACTCAATCTCAACCAATGCTCCCTTGGGCAATGCCTTCACGGCAAATGCCGAACGGGCGGGATATGGCTGTGCAAAGAACTCAGCATATACCTCGTTCATTGCGCCGAAATCTGCAATGTCAGACAACAGGACAGTGGTCTTCACAACATTCTTCAAGTCGAGGCCTGCGCTCTGCAGGATGGCCTGTGCGTTGAGCAGCGACTGGCGGGTCTGTTCCTTGATGCCGCCGTCAGGGAATGCGCCGGTTTCTGGGTTGATTGGTAACTGACCGGATGCGTAAACGAAACCATTGGCTTCGATGGCCTGGCTATACGGACCGATAGCAGCAGGTGCTTTTTCTGTACTTAATGCTTTCATGATTTTGTTTTTAAACGTAACTTTATGATAAGAATTCAAACAATACTTGCTATAGATGAATGACTGTCATACATGGAAGATAGACACATTATTTAATTAGCATCCACATTTAGCACAACAGCCATACAATAAATATTCTTGCTACTCGGCATATTCGGTCGAATCGTCAACGCCTGCATCACGCAAAGCCTCCTTGCGCTCAATGCAAGTGGCGCACCGCCCACAGTGTTTGTCACCGCCACGGTAGCAACTCCAGGTTCTTGAATAGTCGATGCCCAACACCTTTCCCTTGCGGGCGATGTCTGCCTTCGTCAGATTGGTGTAGGGTGCGAGCAGCTCAATACCCGGGAATGTCCCTGCTTTGGTGGCCGCGCTCATGGCACTGACAAATTCAGGACGGCAGTCGGGATAAATGGTATGGTCGCCTCCGTGGTTGGCCATCATCACATACTGCAGTCCACGGCTCTCGGCAATGCCCGCAGCTATCGACAACATAATGCCGTTGCGGAATGGAACCACCGTCGATTTGAGATTTTCTTCTGCATAGTGGCCATCTGGTATGGCTTCACTCCCCTCGAGCAGACTGCTCTTGAAATATTTCACCATGAACTCAAGCGAAATAACAGCATGCTCAATACCGAGTTGCTGGCAATGCCAATGGGCAAAAGGTATCTCCTTTGCATTGTGATTGCTGCCATAGTCGAATGAGACAGCCAGGGCAATTCGCTCGCTATAGTCGTACAACATGGTTGTGCTGTCCATGCCTCCACTAAGAATAAGTATCGAATCTTTCATCATTTGTCCAACCAAAAGTACTTTTATTAAGATTGCCTGCAAAGGTAAGCAAATAATTCGAGCCAACCATCGTTTTTATGTTTTTTTGCAATCCGCACATAGCATTTGGGCACTTAATATGTAAAAAAGATTGAAATCTCTTTTTCAATGTATACATAAATCAATTAAAATGCGTAATTTTGCAACACGTATCGGAAGAGTTTTCCCGAACATTGTGAATCAGGATATTATAAACCAAATAATTTTTAAGGTAATGATGACAATCGATCAATTTAACTTTGCCGGAAAGAAGGCAATTGTGCGCGTGGACTTCAATGTGCCACTCGATGAGAACGGTAATGTAACCGATGACACCCGCATCCGTGGTGCCCTGCCTACACTCAAAAAGATTTTGGCCGATGGCGGTTCTGTAATTATGATGAGCCACATGGGCAAGCCCAAAGGCAAGGTGAATCCAAAGATGAGCCTCGCTCAGATTGTGAAGCCCGTTTCCGAAGCGCTTGGTGTTGATGTGAAATTTGCACCCGATTGCGCCAACGCCTCAGCCGAGGCAGAGGCGTTGAAACCAGGCGAAGCACTGTTGCTGGAGAACCTGCGTTTCTATGCTGAGGAAGAAGGCAAGCCAGTAGGCATTGAAAAAGATGCTCCTGAATATGAAGAGGCCAAGAAGGCCATGAAGAAAAGCCAGAAAGAGTTTGCGAAGAAGCTCGCCTCTTATGCTGACGCTTACGTGATGGATGCTTTTGGTACGGCTCACCGCAAGCACGCTTCCACAGCAGTCATCGATGAATTCTTCGACACCGAGCATCGCATGCTTGGCTACCTGATGGAGAAGGAAGTACAGGCTGTTGACAATATCCTCAGCAACATCAAGCGTCCATTCACAGCCATCATGGGTGGTTCGAAAGTTTCAACCAAGATTGGCATCATCGAAAACCTGCTCGGCAAAGTTGACAATCTGATTCTCTGTGGTGGCATGACCTATACTTTTGCCAAGGCAATGGGTGGTGAGATTGGCAATTCTATCGTTGAGCTGGACAAACTGGATGTTGCCCTCGACGTGATTAAGAAAGCAAAAGAGAACGGTGTGAACCTGGTGCTGGGAACCGACTGCATTGCTGCAGATAAGTTTGCCAACGATGCCAACACAAAAGTGGTTCCTGCCAACGCCATTCCTGAAGGATGGGAAGGTTTGGACGCTGGACCAGAGACACGCAAGCTCTTTGCTTCTGCTATAGAAAATGCCAAGACCATCCTGTGGAACGGTCCTGCCGGCGTTTTCGAATTCGACAACTTCATCGGTGGTTCAAAGGCTATTGCCGATGCCATTGCCAAAGCTACTGCAAACGGAGCCTTCTCCTTGATTGGAGGCGGCGACTCTGTGGCATGCATCAACAAGTTTGGAATGGCCGACCAAGTTTCCTACATCTCTACTGGTGGTGGTGCTCTGCTCGAGGCTATCGAAGGCAAAGTGCTTCCTGGTGTTGCTGCCATCAAGGGCGAATAACAGAAAGATTCCAATAATGGTAAAAAGGGATGGATTGGGTTCCATCCTTTTTTTTGACAACAAAACAGAAGACCGTGCTGATAGTCTGTCTCACCACTACTGTTTGTACCGAAAGAAAAAAAAGAAAAGCGGCGCGTCCAAAAGGAAATGGACACGCCGCTTTTATGATGATTAAAAAGAATGCTCCACCATTACTTCTCGAGCAAGATGTTCATCATCTCAACAGCAGCCTTGGCAACACTTGTACCAGGACCGAAGATGGCAGCAACACCGGCTTTGTAGAGGAAGTCATAGTCTTGGGCAGGAATCACACCACCGGCAATCACCATGATGTCCTCGCGACCCAACTTCTTCAATTCCTCAATAAGTTGTGGGATAAGCGTCTTGTGACCTGCAGCCAGAGAAGAAGCACCAACAATGTGTACATCGTTCTCTACTGCCTCACGAGCTGCTTCGGCAGGTGTCTGGAACAATGGTCCCATATCTACGTCGAAACCACAGTCAGCATAACCTGTAGCCACCACTTTGGCACCACGGTCGTGACCGTCCTGACCCATCTTAGCAACGAAGATACGTGGACGACGGCCTTCTTTCTTAGCAAACTCTTCTGTCAACGCACAGGCTTTCTCAAAGTCTGAATCGTTCTTGCTTTCTGAACTATACACGCCTGAAATTGTTCTAATTACTGCTTTATAACGACCAACGATTTCCTCGCAGGCATCACTAATCTCACCCAAAGTACAACGCAACTGGGCAGCTTTGACGGCAAGGTCAAGCAGGTTGTTCTCGCTCTTGCGACCCTCATTGAAGTCGCGGACACATTCGGTGATAGCTTTGAGCGCAGCCTGACAAGCAGCCTCGTCACGAGTGGAACGAACCTGAGCCAGACTCTCTTCCTGCTGC
>CACZPU010000119.1 GCA_902783165.1 uncultured Prevotellaceae bacterium | reverse complement strand
CGGAAGCTGGGGGATTCGAACCCCCGGTACGTTTACACGTACGGCAGTTTAGCAAACTGCTGGTTTCAGCCACTCACCCAAACTTCCTTACCGGGATGCCGAAAAACTTGTTCTCAATTGCGGATGCAAAGGTAATGCTTTTTATTCGAATGTGCAAATTTTTTCATGTTTATTTTTCTTTTCTCAGCATTATTTTTTGAATGTTTTTGCCTAAAGCATTTAAAATCAAAATGTTAGTTGGGCAAAGAAAACATACATTTGCACTATCGTTTGCACGGTTGTATGTCTATTCCACTATTTTGGTCATTTTGAACAGCTTGATTTTACCGTCGGAATTCACTTCGGCATTGATTCTGTATTTGTTGGTCGTGTTTTGGGAAGCGTCGCTATAAACCACATCCTGATTGGCCAGGAAACTGACGATATAGTCGAATCTTGTGCCTTCCACGTCGCGTTTTTTGATGTCATAGTTCCCTGGCAACTTCCAGGTCATCTCTGTCATGTCTGCCTTATACATCTTGTTCATCATCTCCACCACATCGTCTTTTGTGGCATTCTCCTTGTTCAGAAGTGTCAGATTGTCGGCGATGGTAGCCGTCAAGTTGTCGGCGTTGCGCGAGTTGATGCTGACAAAGAACTGATGGAACACATTGCTGATAATCGATTTCTCTTCCGGTGTGACTGTTTGCTGCTGAATCTTTCTCAACAATTCGTCGGCCTCGTCACGGTAGTTTCCGTCGGGATGCTCGGTGATATACTCGTTGTAGGCTTCGGCAGTGTTCAAGCTGCTGGCCTGTGCCCAGTCGATAGAGTCTATTTTCTCCAGGGCTTCTGCACGGTGTTCGGAGTTGGGATAGTTCTTCAGATAGTCGAGCAGTGCCGATTTTGAGTTGCTCACCACGGCATTTGTCCATTCCTGATATCCCTGCTTGATCATTTGCAGTTTGGCCATGATGGTGTCGCGACGTGCCGGCGAAGCACCTTTGTATGTGTCGAGAAAACCTTGCAATATCAGAGGGTCGTTGCTTTTGACGGCAAAGTTGAACTCTTCGGTTTCTTTCTTTGCCTGTGCTTCAGAATACCAATAATAGCATCCGCCAAATATAATCAGCGCGATGACAAACGAGATGAGCAGTGCGCTTTTGGAGCTTTTCTTGTTTTTCTTCTGGGCGGCAGGCTGTTCGGTTGGCCTGACAGTCGTCTCGTTCTTGTCGGCAATCTTGGCTGCCGGCTTTTCCTTTTCGTTTGTAAATGCTGTGCTGGCCAGCACCGATGCAGCAGGCGCCGCAGGGATGTTTGTGTTGTTCTTGTGTTTGATGTCTCTTGTTTCGATAATAGTGTGTTGGTTTGGTGCCGGACAATGGCAATGCGGACACAGGTCTTCATCGTCAAGATACACTTCGCCACATTCTCTACATCTGATAATCTTTCCTGCTATTTCCACCCCGCAGTTGGGACAAGTGGGTGCTTTGTCGCTTATTTGGTGACCGCACTCAGGACATTTGATAATTGACATATTTAATTAATGTAATATCACTAATTCAATTTTTATTGTAATGTTCAGACACTAACTCTGATTCCTTATCCGTTTTTGCTTTTTCGTCATCATCGGCCTTGGCCCTTGCTTGATGTATGTCGGGACCCCGCCAGCTACCTGTGTCGGAACCTTATTTCACGCATGCTGTGCCTTCCCATGAACCGGCTCTTGTCCACATAGGTGTTGATGCCGTTGATGCGCCCCTTCGACGTGTATTGCCAGATGAGATAGTCGCGGCCGTCAGCCAGTTCCGGCTCCTCTGCCGCATACATGGCAATCATCAGCGGATAATCGTCGATCATGCGCTGTAGGTGCTTGTTATAGAAGTTTCGTCCAGTATAGATGAGCGGCTTCTGCTTGTAGGCTTCTTCCACCATGTGGAGAAACTTCATGAGCGAGTCGCAAAACGCCTCGCTATTCAGTCCGCCGGTCGACTCGACATCAATCATTGGTATCAGGTCTTGGTCGCCGGGACGGCATTGTGTCTTGAAATTCTCCAGTTGTTTGACGAGTTCCGATTTTGGCCGGAAGAAGTGATAGGAGCCCACTTTCAACCCGTAGCGGTGCGCAAGTTCGATGTTTTTCTCGTATGTGTCGTCAATTCGGTCGCCTCCTTCGGTGGCTTTGAGATAGACATAGGCCATCTTGCTGTTCTCTCCCACCGTCTCCCAGAAGACGCTTCCTTGGTAGTGGCTAAGGTCTATGCCATGTATGTGTGAGCATGTGTCCTCGCACTGCACGTAGCTATCCTGAGCCTGCATCTGCTGTGAGATGGATATCAAACCGATAATGAATGCTATTATCTTTTTCATATTTCATGCAAAGTTATATCAAAAATGACGGAACGCAAAATAATTTATGTTTCTTTAATTATTCTGTTTCCCTTTCTGGCCTTTGTCTTTGCCATTCCCCATTCGGCCATTGGTCAGGTATGGTGGAATTGCAGTTATTCTGTCGTATTTCTACAGCATATCTGTAATGCTTCTACAAAGGCTTTGTAGAAGTTCTACAACGCACTTGTAGAGTTTCTACAGCATATCTGTAAACGGATTACAGATATTGTCTTATTTTCTTGTAATTTCTTTTTTCAATGCGAAAAAAAGTCGGAACGCTGTTTTTTTTGCTGATTATTGGGGCTCTGTCGCTATAGGACGATTAGCGGTTTTTGTTCTTCAAGTACCACGAATGGGTGAAGAACTGATACATGAGGAGTGCGACGAGCGTGATGGCCAGTGACGTTTCGGGCAACATGCCCTTACCGCTTTCCTGAAGGCAGATGCCGATGAGAATGCCACTCCATAGTCCGGTTTCCCACGAAAGAAAATAGCTGCTTTGCGAAGTACCCCGCTGGCAGTGCTTGCTCAGTTTGATGAAGAAGAGAAGGAAGCGTGTCCCGATGATGCCGGTTCCCAGTCCGATGAACACGGGAACGATATAGTTCGACGCAATGGGCTTTTTAGTCATCAGCATCAACATGGCAGCGCCAATCAGAATCAGGCCTGTTACTATCTCGCTTTTCAGTTCTGCATTGGAGAAAACATACTTTTGTGTGAGTAGGGCCATCAGGAAGCCACCCATCATCATGGCATAGAACAGCATCTCTGCTTCAATGGAGAGAATGATTCCCACAGCTATCATGCATAAAAGCAGGTTTACAAACAACGGGAAACCGTGAGGAAGGAAGAAACGGTCGAGCGAATACGTTGGCACTTCGTCATCTGGCGCCTTGAAAGGAAAGTCGACCATGAACAGCAATACACAGGAAATGACGGCACATACGAGCGAAGCGGCCACCACCCATTGGAAACTGTAGAACCTCATGACGCACAGAGCGAGAATCGGGCCCAGCGAAAGTGCGAAGCGCCCAAACCATGCCGCGCTGTGATTGGCCTCGGTGCGCTGGAATGATTCGCACGTGTCGATGACCAGCGTACTGGTGAGAATCATTTGTGCCAGTCCGAAGGCGGCTCCCACAAGGAACCTGGAAAGGATCAGCATGCCCGGAATCATTTCGGTGCTGTTGCAGAGAATGCTTGGAAAGTAGAACATCAATGCCGTGCAAATTGCCATCACCAACACTGCCGTTATGCAGACATGGCTTCGCCTGAAGCGTTGAATGAGATAGGAGCAGAACCCTCCCAGGGTGTAAATCCCCACCAAATACGCCACCATGGCATAGCCGGGCAGGGTTGTCCCGTACGCGCTCAGCCATTGGGGCAGTACGGGAATAAACATGTAAACCGACATGGTCATCAGCAGATTAGCCAGCGCCAGTCGCCAGAAATCATGATGCCACAGCTTTACATGTACGGGAGTGTTCTGAGTATACATGGCTTCTTCTTTGCGAAAATCAGTAGCTTTCCTCCTCGGTTGGGAAGGCTTGGTTCTTCACATCTGTTACATACGAGCCGATGGCGTCGGTCATCACATCGTAGAGGTTGGCATATCTGCGCAGGAAACGCGGGCTGAAGCCCTTGGTTTTGCCAAGCATGTCGTCGACAACCAATATCTGGCCGTCGGTCTTGCCACCTGCACCAATACCGATGGTTGGTATCTGCAGTTCCGATGTCACCCTTTCGGCCAGTGTGGCTGGCACTTTCTCCAACACGAGTGCAAAGCAGCCGGTCTCTTCAAGGAGATGTGCGTCGGCGATTAATTTCTCTGCCTCGCGGTCTTCTTTTGCCCTGACGGCATAGGTTCCGAACTTGTTGATGCTCTGTGGAGTGAGTCCGAGGTGTGCCATGACCGGGATGCCGGCGTCGAGGATGCCCTTCACGGTGTCGATGATTTCCTGTCCGCCTTCCAGCTTCAGTGCATCGCAGCCGCTTCCTTTCATCATGCGGACTGCGTTTTTCACACCTTCGTGACGGTCAATCTGATAACTGCCGAAAGGCATGTCGCACACTACAAGTGCGCGCTTTACGCCTCTCACCACGCTTTGTGCGTGATAAATCATTTGGTCGACGGTGATAGGGAGCGTTGTGGCATTGCCTGCCATCACGTTCGAAGCACTGTCGCCAACAAGTATTCCGTCTATTCCGGCATTGTCAACGATGCCGGCTGTTGTGTAGTCGTAGGAGGTGAGCATGGAAATTTTCTCGCCTTTTTGTTTCATCTCAATGAAACGATGCGTTGTAACCTTGCGGTTGTCACTAACTAAATATCCTGCCATATTTTAAAAATTTGCGGCTGCAAAGGTACGAATAAACGAGCGAACAGCCAAATTTATTTGTGATTTTCCGAGTGGGAGTACCTTCTTTATAGGTACGAATCAACGTCGGAAAGGCTCCCCAAAAGACAAACATTTCTGCTTGGCCATATTATCCTTGTCCCCAAAACAAGCCTATTCACAATGACTTTCTGCCAACAATCGACACATCTTCTCGTAGTCGAACCCTGTGTAATCGCTGATTACCACATCCGAATAGGGGTAGACGGCCTCACGGCTATTGGTTGTGGCAAGTGCTACAACCGACATTTGGGCTGCCCTACCCGATTTCAGTCCGTTGAAACTGTCCTCGAAGACCACGCATTCGCTTGGCGAAAGACCGAAGCCTTCGGCAGCAATCTGGTAGCATTCCGGGTGGGGTTTGCTCTTGGTGAAGTCTTCCGAAGTGATAATCCTGTCGAAAAGCTGCTCGAAATCTGGGTGTTGGCGGTAGACATTCCTCATCTTATCCATGTTGCTGCTGGTGACAACAGCAGTCTTCACTCCATGTTGCTGCAGATTCTTGATGAACGGTTCAAATCCGGGAACGAAGCAATAGTCCATCTGCTTCTCGTATTCGTTGAGTTCTTCAACCACTTGGTGCTGATATTCAGACAGTTGTCCAGAGAAACAAGTGCCAAGAATCTGCACGAGTGTCTGTCCCTTGATGCGATGTTCCAAACCAGGTTCTTCGGGGTGATATTTCCTGCACTGTCCTCCCCAAAACACCGAATACTGTGATTCTGTGTCGCATACAACCCCGTCGAAATCGAACAGGGCGGCTCTTATTGTTTTGTATTGCTTCATATTATCCTAACAAATGTACGCATGCGAGGCGCTCTTTTTACCATTTTCCAAATCGGCTGCAAAATTACAAAAAAATACATTATTATTATAAAATATTTGCTTTTTTGCTTCTATTCAAGTAATTTTGCAACGATAATAATTTCTTGTTGAATGAAAAAGACCCTCATGATATGCCTGTCGGCCGTTCTTGTCGCATCCCTTTTTTCGTGTTCTGGAAAGGGCCATGCCGAGGCAGGCAGTGACGAACCGCTCGATTTTGGTGTCATCAAAAAAGACACTACCGTGTCGCTTTCCTCCAGTGCCGCTTCGCCAAAGGCAGAGATTCGGCTGAACCTACACTATGCCACTGGTCATCATGCCCAGGAGGTGAACACACTGCTCTTCAAGTCGGGCATACTCACACCCGATTATTTCTGCAACGACTCCGTGGTTCCTGAACCTCACAAGGCAGTTGGTCTGTTTCTGGAGAAATATGCCGCCGATTATAAAAAAGACTATGGTGACATGTACCGTCGCGACCCTTCGCATACAGAATCTTATCAGGTGCAGTATTTCTGCAGCACAAACATCAAGAAAGGCAGAAAAGGTGTGGTGAATTATTTGGCAGACATCAGCTATTTTGGTGGCGGAACGCACCCTGTCGACTACACCATCGCCCTCAATATCGACCGTGAGAACGGGAAATTGGTTCAGCTTAGCGATGTCTTCTCTTCTGATTACGAAGACATGCTGACCCAGAAGATTGTGGACGCGCTGTGTGAGAAGTATCGTGTGAAGAACTTGTCAGAACTTAGGGAGCATTCCATTTTCATGGACATGGAGCCCTATGTCACCAACAATTACATACTTGGCAAGAAACACATCACGTTCATTTATGTTGACAGCGAGATAGCACCTCATTCTGAAGGACAGATAGAGGTGGATGTAGAATATGGAGAATGAACAATCAAACAAAGAAAATATGGTAGACACTGTTTTTAAATATTTCCCGTCGCTCAGCGAACAGCAGCGCCAGCAGTTCAGTATGCTCGAAGCACTTTACCAGGATTGGAATTCAAAAATCAATGTGATTTCGCGCAAGGATATCGACTTCCTTTATGAGCATCATGTACTCCACTCGCTGGCCATAGCCAAACTTATCCGTTTCCGTCCCGGCACCAAGATACTCGATTTTGGTACAGGCGGAGGCTTTCCCGGCATTCCTCTTGCCATCATGTTTCCCGAATGTCAGTTCAAGCTGATTGACGGCACGGGCAAGAAGGTGATGGTTGCAACGGAGGTGGCTAATGCTATCTCGCTAAAAAACTGCACTACCGAGCATTTGCGCGGTGAGGATGAGAAGGGATTGTTCGACTTCGTTGTGAGTCGCGCCGTTATGCCCCTACCCTCACTTGTGCAGATTGTCAAGAAGAATATCAACCGCCGCCAGCAGAAGAACGCCATGCCCAATGGTGTTATTGTGCTCAAGGGAGGAAACATACAGGAGGAGATACGGCCATTCAAGCATATTGTCGACGTTTCCGACATCCATTTGTGGTTTGAGGAAGACTGGTTCAAAGAGAAGTATATTTTGCATTTACCCCTCTGATGGGGCATTCCTGTTTCTTCAGTCCTTCCGTGCCCCAGCTGTTGTGGTATTGCTGTGTATTGCAAAACCGTTTGGTATGGTATTTCTGTGATGAAGGTTTTGTCGGACACTCAATATTTTTGACAGAAAAAATAATCATCAATTAAATAAATAAGTTATGTTGAACATTCAGCGCTTTGTTTGCAACCCCTATCAGGAAAACACCTATGTGGTGAGTGATGAGACCGGACAGTGTGTCATCATCGACTGCGGTGCCTATTTTGATGATGAGCGTATGTCTCTCGTGGAGTACATCACAGGAAACAGCCTCACGCCCGTTCATCTGCTTTGCACGCATGGACACTTTGACCATTGCATGGGAATCGACGTTGTTTACGAGACGTTTGGCCTTGAACCAGAGTTGAGCAAGAAAGACGAAATGCTCGTCACTCATATGAAAGACCAGGCGATGTTGTTCCTCGGCATTGAGTATGAGCGCGAGATACCGCCCATTGGCAGATTCCTTGCAAAAGGCGATGTGGTGGAGTTTGGCAACCATCGGTTGTCTGTCATAGAGACTCCCGGACACACTCCTGGCGGCATCTCCTTCTATTGCGAGGAAGAAAAGGTGGTCTTCACTGGCGACACCTTGTTCCAGATGAGCATAGGGCGTACCGACTTTGAGGGCGGCAACGACCATGACATGCACCATTCGCTTGTGGAAGTACTTGCCAAGCTCCCTGCCGAAACAGTTGTATGGAGCGGTCACGGGCCAAAGACAACCATCGGCACTGAAGTGATGACCAATCCGTATATGCGGTATTAACATTGAAAGTGCCTGTTTCTGACCGATGAAGACGGAGCGTATCATTCTCGGCATCGACCCGGGAACCAATGTGATGGGCTATGGCATCATCCGCGTTGTTGGCAACAAGGCGGAGATGATTGCCATGGGTGTTATCGACATGCGGCGCGAGAGCGACCCTTATCTCCGTTTAGGAAAGATTTTCGAACGTGTGACGGGAATCATCGATGAGTTCCTTCCCGACGAAATGGCCATCGAGGCACCATTTTTCGGCAAGAATGTGCAGTCGATGCTCAAATTGGGGCGTGCACAGGGAGTGGCCATCGCCGCTGCCATCCATCACAGCGTGCCCATCCATGAGTATGCACCGTTGAAAATCAAGATGGCTATCACCGGCAATGGCTCTGCCTCCAAGGTGCAGGTTGCCGGAATGTTGAAACGCCTGTTGACTCTCGACGAGCGCGACATGCCTCGTTTTATGGATGCCACCGATGCCTTGGGTGCGGCCTACTGTCACTTTTTGCAGTCGGGGCGCCCAGAGAGTGCTGCCCACTATCGTGGCTGGAAAGATTTCGTTTCCAAGAACAAGGATAAGGTTAGCGGATGAACCGTAACGACTTCCCGTAACCAGCCACATTTGTGGGTACGATGTTGTTGTCATTATGGTGGCATACCAGGCAAACTTCCGTACTCAGCCAAGCACTTACATTTCACCTGCGTTTGTTGGAATGTTGAACTTGCACTTACGAATGTTTCACCTTCACACAAAAGATATTTATAAAATAAGGGAGCGACTATTTTGTAGCCGCTCCCTTGTTTTGTGCTTAATTTTGCTTTTGGGAAATTATTCAGCAGTGTAGTCCCAGATAGATTTCTCTTTGGTCAAGCCACCAGGTGTAACTGTTGGGTCACCGCCTCCACCGATTTCACCAGTACTTGCTTCTTCCATACCACCATCTCCAAGGACGTTCTTGTTTCCACAAATTTCCACTTCTACCATTTCTGGCTTCAAATACTCTTTTTCATTTCCTTTTTTGTTTATTATGATAGTTTTTAAATTATTATATTCATATTTCGCGGCAAATTTACAAATTATTTTTAAAAATGCAAATTATTCGTTGAGAAAATGCTTTTGAAACATGGTTTTTAGCCATTAATTATGCAAAAAAGCCTGATAATATGCCTTTATCTACGCGTATTTGCATGAATTAACAGTTCTGCAAGTTGGCATTTTCATTCGTTTCTACTTGAACACCACTTTCTTGCCGTTGTGGATATAGATGCCCTTCTCGGTTGGGATGCCAGGCAGTTCCACACCTTGCATGTTGTACCACTTGCCTTCAGTCATGCCATTGGCGTTTGCTTCATGGATGCCTGTAGCCTCGGAGTCATTCTCGTCGTCGAATTGCAACCGCAGGTATTTTGCCGAACCAGAGGGGAATTGTTCCAAAGTGTAAGTCGGAACTTGCAGATAGGCTCTGTTGGGTCCAATGGCACCTGCGTTTGTGAATGGGTAGAATCCCAGGACATTGTTGCTGCCGTAGCCCAAACTCATGTTTGTATAACTTCCTTCGGTCGGCTGTACATCGGTTCTTTCCACCAGACCTACCAACAAGTTGGCGTATGCGGAGAAGCATCCGCTTACAGGGATGGTGTATGGCGTGTTCTTTGTACCCTTCAGAATGAGTGCTGTACGGGCCGGCACCTTATAAACGCGTGTCATCATCACACTGTTGTTGCCAAATCCTGTAGCAATGTATGCCCTGAGATTAGAGTCTGTGAAGTCAAGAGGATAAGCGCTGCAATAGGTTCCTGCCGAGGCAGCAAGCGTGATGCTGACAGATGTTGGCGGAGCTTCTTTGAGGTTGAACCATACAGACATTGATGGAACAACGTCGTTTCCTGTTGGGGTCGAATAAAGAATAATTTCAGGGGTGTCTCCAAGTGTTCCAATAACCAGATGGTTGCCAATAAACTCTTTCTCTACCGTCCTGTATTCTGCATCTTGATAGACGTAAATGTTATTAATTTTGTCATTTAGACTCTGGTCAAGAGCGACGGCAAGCTTGTTGTTTGGAAGAATCTCTATTTCGGTGTCATCACAAGATTGCACAATATCTTGAGGTTTCATCGTGTTTTCATACGGTTCTGTATTGAGTTTCGTGTTGTGCGACAGATCTAAAGTTTTTATTCTATTTCCAGAACAATGCAAATAGCGTAAATCATCGAGATGACTCACATCAAGACTGGTGAGCAGATTAAATGAGCAAGTCAAGTATTGAATATTTGGATTATCGCTCAGGTCTAATTCTGTAAGTTGGTTTCGTTCACACTTTAAAGTATTAAGTGCCGGGCAACCCGATAATTCAAGCCTACTTAACTTGTTGTAATGACAATGCAAAACTTGGAGACTGTTACATGAAGCAGCAGTAAGAAATTCCAAATTGTTATTGTTGCAAAAAAGGCTTGTCAGGTCTGGATTGTTAGGTACATCCAATGAAGTAAGTTGGTTGTTGTCACACTGCAATGTCTGTAATTGTTTGCAGTTGCTGATATTCAATTCTGTTATACTGCAACTACCACACATTAATTTTTTAATCTGGTACTTGAAGATAGATCAAGCACTCCACTGACAGGATTGTTGTAACAACGCAAGTCTTCAAGCAATTCGCCTAAACCGGTAATAGAGGATACATTGCTGTTATAACAATAGAGCTCCCAGACAAATGGCGTATTGGTTAAGTCGATTGCTGGTAAATTGGGACAATCATTACAATGCAGTTGTTGGATGAGATGATTATGTGACAGATCTAATTGCGAAATTGATGTGTTGCTTATATCGAGCACAACAAGTTGAGATAGTCCGGAAATTTCAAAACTCGATATTCCTGTTCCAGGGAGATACAGTTCTTGCAAATAGGTGAGGAACTCCAAACCCTTCACGTTCGTAATAAGTGAATTTTGGAGTATGAGAACTCGAATAGCTTCAATATTCTGAGGTGTGAAATATGGGTTACCGTCGTTTTCCACATGAGTTTCTAAGAGCATTGTCTCGCGGAAATATCTATTGGGGAAGTTCGCCTCGTTGATATACAACCTATAGTCTTCTTCTATTTCTGCCTCAATACTTGAGAAATAGCTCCAAAAGTTAGTTCCCTGGTATCTACCGACAGATTCAGACGGAACATAAAGCGTGCATCTGTTATTATTGAGTTCGATAATTGCGTTTTGCATCGAAGGTGGTGTCGCCATGGCGCAATGAACAGCCAACAGATTGGGACAGTTGGCGAAAGCATCCTTGCCAATTGAAGAAATTGTTGAGGGCAGCTTTACAGCGACAAGGTTTGTACAGCCTTGGAACACATACGGGTTGATCATGCGGATATTAGTGTCGCTTAAATCGACTTTCCTCAGACCAGTGGCATTTTGAAAAGCAGTACCATTGATTTGTGCAATTGTGTGCGTTACTCCAGCGTAATCCACCTGTCTCGGAATTGTGATATCCCCTTGAAAATCAGGATCTTTAAGCCCATCCACGATGGCATTGTTTGGCATTTCGTCATTAACTGTGATTTTCAGATTGGCAGCATAGACTGTATGGGTGGTGTAGCTAAAAGCCTTCATGCTCAACAGCATAGCCATGCATGTAAGCATCATGAACTTGTGGGTAAAAAGTATTGTTTTCATAATCACGGTTTTTAGTTAATACTCTTTCACATATGCGCGTACACGCATAATTTTTACAAATTTAAATATTTAATTTTAAATATCCTTTAAACAGCCATTGCTTCTAACAATAATTAACAATTGTAAATGTAAAAAATATTATACAAATGTGCTTCTCTTTATCCTCAGTGTTTCATGTGTGTATTAATTTGTCGGAGATTTGCTGCAGAAAATCCCATTAATTTGGAATTGGCTCTTTTTTGTTGTATCTTTGCATTCGACAACTCTGCCCATGGAAATCATTGCCTACAATCCACCCCGGCAGAGGTTCTTAATGTGAAATTTTTAATGGCATAAATAACATCAAATGGACAGGAACCGATGTTTTTCATACAAGAACCAATTATAGAAACACTTGACAGAAACCGAAGTTTGCCGGTGAATAACTAAGAATAGAAGAACTTCAATGAGGATTTCAGTGTAGGTTCCAGTGTAGTTTCCAGTGTGGGATAATATTTTGTAATAGATTGATAAACAATAAGTTAACTGTTAAGTGTGGGATTTTTTTTGACTTTTCTATTGTAGGTTGTACAAGGCTAACGTTCCTAGTTGGTTTGAACTCTTATCTTTCACCTAACGAAACCTTATCTTTCATATGGCGTAACCTTATGTTATACAACGCAAAACCTTACTTTTTGAGTATCAATAGATTATCATTTGAACCGCAGTATTTATGTGTCATCGTTGATGATTGTCTTTCATTGGCTTGTTTATTAAAAA
The DNA here is from genome assembly GCA_902783165.1 of uncultured Prevotellaceae bacterium. Classification (GTDB taxonomy): domain Bacteria; phylum Bacteroidota; class Bacteroidia; order Bacteroidales; family Bacteroidaceae; genus Prevotella. The sequence continues at coordinate 172 of CACZPU010000119.1, read as the reverse complement.
GAGTTAAATTGGGAAAAAATCGAGAAGATTATGTTTTTATTTGAAACATTTGTATTACCTTTGCACCCGCAAAAAGGAAAATAAAGGTGCCATAGCTCAGTTGGTAGAGCAACGGACTGAAAATCCGTGTGTCCCCGGTTCGATTCCTGGTGGTACCACTCCTCCTTTCATT
>CACZPU010000118.1 GCA_902783165.1 uncultured Prevotellaceae bacterium | reverse complement strand
GATTACACGCCTATGGTGCGTGAGGCTTCAAAGCCCAGAATCATCAGCATGGGATTCGACAAGGCTGCGGAGAAACCTGATTCCGACAGCTATCAATAGCAGCTTCTTTTGACTTGAGTTTCCTCAAAAACACACAGATTATTATAAAGAATATCCATACAAAAACAAAAAAGAAGGAACTGTATCGCTACAGTTCCTTCTTATATTTATAATGGTTCCACACTGTGGATTTCTTATCAACTGAGTGGCAAAAAAGGCAGGAAAAACTGAACCTTTTGTGATACAGAATCTTATTTGAACGGCCTGAGCGTTACACCTGCCACGATGCCCGCCTTACGTGTGTAGGGATTGACGAAACCCTCCATGAACACAGGTATCTCCAAGCGTCCGGAATGATAACTCTTCGTGGCTCGAAGACTGACCGACACCACCGAGGGGCCGTCGGCATAGAGATAGTCGTTCATATTGTCGAAAAGGATGTGAGGTGTTTCGATATATGTAATCCAACCGGCACTCTCCATCGGAGTTCCACCCACACTTGCCAAGAAATTGATACCTTGGTAGTGGAAAGGCACAGAAGCCTCGATATAGGTGGAATAGGCGCGGTCGCCATTCAGTTTGTAGTCGTTTCCCCAGAACATGGTGTATGCCTGCAGACTGAACCACTTGCAGGTGTAACCGATGTTCCCCTCAAAGGTGTGGGCTGTCTGCTTGTCCTTGAAATAAAGATAGCGGTCGAGATAGTCGACACCCGACTTCCAACGGCTTGCAGCGCCAATGTTCACTCCGAAAGGAGCCTTATAACCGATGGAAAAATCGATGCGGTCGCGGTCGCTATCGCTGAAGCCGGTGCTTCCCCACAGATTGGCATAGAGGCCTTTCCAACTGATGCCCGCCGACGGCTGCACGCTGACATTACCCATGTCGCTTCCGCGCCATATATGATTGCTCACAAGGTCTACCTGAAAATCTGTCTTCACCTTATCCTGTGCCACTGACGAGAGTGGGAAGAGAGCCGTCAGAAAAAGTGCAATGACGGTATTCATTAATGGTCTGTTCATATTCTTCAAATTAATCAACATAATGTGTAAGAGGATGTTCCATCTCACGATTATCGGCGCAAAGGTAGCAATTATTCTCGATTAAAACAATAATTAGGTCATAATGTGTGCATTTTTAATGTTTGATAAGAATCTTTTGCGCAACAATCGACACGTTTTCACCACCATATATTGTTACGATGAAATGGTTTCCCAACAAGGGTTATCACACTGCACAAAAAGGTTAAACTGTGCTAATTAATTCAGTGCCACATTTAACTTTTTCGTATTTTTGCAATCAAAACATATAAAAATTAGTGCAAATTGCAAGTTAGTATATATGAAAAAGATTAAATTGTTATTATTTAGCAGTTGTTTCCTTTTGTTGCCAGCAACGGTTAGGGCGCAACAACAGGCAACAACCAACCACCAACCGGCAAAGCAATGGACACTCAAGAATTGCATAGACTATGCTTTGCAAAACAACATCTCGCTGCAAAAAATAAAACTGAACAAAATCAGCGCCCAGGAGGATGTGCTGCAAAGCAAATCGGCGCTGCTGCCATCGCTCAACGCCACCACCTCGCACAATGCCACCTACCGCCCGTGGCCTGAAACCGGTTCGGCAACAGTTGCCAACGGATATGCGATGAGCAGCGTAGACAAGGTATATTACAACGGCACGTATGCCATCAACACCAATTGGACTTTGTGGAACGGCAACCGTAACAAGAACGCCGTGAAACTGAACGAGATAACTGCTATGCAAGCCGAATTGGACTCGGCCACCACAGCAAACACTATCCAGGAAAAAATAGCACAACTGTATGTGCAGATTCTCTACTCGGCAGAAGCCATCAATGTGCACAAGGCGAGTCTGGAAACCAGCAAGAAAAACGAAGAAAGGGGAAAGGAATTTGTCAATGTGGGGAAAATGAGCAAGGCCGACTTAGCACAACTCACTTCACAACGCGCACAAGACGAATATAACATTGTGGAGGCGGAAAGCAATCTGCGAAACTTCAAACGACAGCTGAAAGAGGTGCTGCAACTGACCAACGAAGAGGAATTCGACGTGGCCATCCCCACCACCACTGACGAGATGGCCATGCAGATGATACCTGAGATGACCGCTGTCTACGCCTCGGCATTGGACAACCGACCGGAAATAAAAAACGCCCTCTTGGGAATCGAGGCAAGCGACTTGAACATCCGTATAGCCAAAGCACAAAAACTGCCCACACTAGGTTTCAATGCAAGTGCCGCGACAAACACCACATCGATGAGCAACAGCGCATGGGGGTCACAGTTGAAGACCAATTTCAATCTCGGCGCCGGCATCAATCTGAGCATTCCACTCTTCGACAACCGTTCGACAAAAACCGCCGTGAACAAGGCGAACATTCAAAAGCAGAACTATATGCTCGACTTAAAGGATAAGCAGACCACGCTCTATTCGACCATTGAGAACTATTGGCTACAGGCCACAACTAACCAAAGCAAGTTCAAGGCAGCAAAGATTGCCACCGAAAGCCAGCAGACCAGCTACGACCTGCTGAGCGAACAATTCAGGCTTGGTCTCAAGAACATCGTGGAACTGATGAACGGAAAGGACAATCTGCTTCAGGCACAGCAAAATGAATTGCAAAGCAAATATCTCGCAATTCTGAATATCGATATGCTGAAATTCTATCAAAACGGTGAGCTGAAATAAGAAAAAAGAGAACAAAACAAAATAACAATATGAACAAGAACAAGAAATTATGGATTATTGCCCTCGTACTGGTCATCATCGCCGTTGCCATATGGCTGCTTTCGGGCAAGAAAAAGAAAGAAGAAGTTTCGTTTGAAACAGACAAAGTGGAAATGTCGAGCATCCACACAAGCATCACTGCCACAGGAACCATAGAGCCGGTCACTTCGGTCACTGTGGGTACGCAGGTCTCCGGTATCGTGAGCAAGCTCTATGTTGACTACAACAGTGTGGTCAAGAAGGGACAGGTGATAGCTGAACTCGACAAGACCAACCTGACCAGCGAGCTGAATACTGCCAGAGCCAATCTGGCATCTGCACAGAGTTCCCTCAGTTATCAACAGGCAAACTTCAACAGATTCAAGACACTTTACGACAAAGGACTTGTGAGTGCCGACGACTTCGAGAACGCACGATTGTCGTACCAACAGTCGAACCAGCAGGTGGTGCAGGCAAGAGAGAATGTGAAGAAAGCCCAGACCAACCTGAGCTATGCCACCATCACCTCGCCTATCGACGGAGTGGTTCTCTCCAAATCGGTTGAGGAAGGACAGACTGTGGCTTCATCGTTCAATACGCCAGAGCTGTTTGTCATAGCAAAAGACTTGACCGACATGCGCGTTATCGCCGACATAGACGAAGCCGACATCGGTGGCGTGAAGGAAGGCCAGCGCGTTACATTCACCGTGGATGCCTTCCCCGATGACACCTTCCATGGAACGGTGCAGCAAGTAAGGCAAGAAGCCACCACAGAGAGCAACGTGGTGACCTACGAAGTGGTGATTTCTGCCCGTAACAACGACTTGAAGCTGAAACCAGGACTGACAGCCAACGTAACAATCTTCACCATGGAGAAGAACAATGTGCTCACAGTTCCATCGAAAGCTTTGCGCTTCACTCCGAATGAAGCTATCATGGCAAAAGACCAAATCATCAAGGATTGTCCGGGCGACCACAAGTTGTGGACAAAAGAAGGTAACACCTTCACCGCTCATGCCGTCGAGACGGGAACCACCAACGGCGTGCTGACAGAGATTGTCAGTGGCATCTCTGCCGGAACCGTCGTACTCACCGATTTCAAGATTAGCGGTGGTATGACAGGCATGCCTCAAGATCAGCAAACCAGCAATCCGTTCATGCCTCGACCAGGTGGTAACAGGAAGAACAATGCAAGCAACGGTAGCAATGGCAGCAATGCAGGCTCCGGTAATAACGCCCCAAGAAAATAGTATTATGGCAGAAGAGACAGACAAAAGAAAAGTAGTTATAGAACTTCAGAACATCAAACGCTATTTCCAAGTAGGCAGCGAGACGGTAAAAGCGCTGCGAGGCGTGTCGTTCAAGATCTACGAGGGGGAATTTGTAACCATACAAGGAACCTCCGGTTCTGGCAAGTCGACACTTCTCAACCAACTTGGATGCCTTGATACACCTACCAGTGGCGAATATTTCCTGGATGGCGTTTCTGTGCGCACGATGTCGAAAAACCAGCGTGCACGCCTACGCAACCGCAAGATTGGTTTTGTGTTCCAAAACTACAACCTGCTTCCCAAGACGACAGCAGTGGAGAATGTTGAACTGCCCTTGATGTATAATTCCAACATCTCGGCAGAGGAACGCCGCGAACGAGCCATCAAAGCACTGAAAGCGGTGGGGCTTGGCGACCGATTGGAACACAAGTCGAACGAGATGTCGGGCGGTCAGATGCAACGCGTAGCCATAGCCAGAGCCTTGGTAAACGACCCTGCCGTACTTTTGGCCGATGAAGCGACAGGAAACCTCGACACGCGAACCTCGTTTGAGATGCTTGTGCTTTTCCAAGAGCTCTACAAACAAGGCAATACCATTATCTTTGTAACCCACAACCCGGAGATAGCAGAATATTCAAGCCGGAACATCAACCTGCGAGACGGGAAAATACGCGAAGACACTATCAATAAGAATATCAAGTCGGCAGCAGAAGCGCTCGCCGCCTTGCCACAGCCACAAGATGATTAAGAAATGAACATACTGAATCTTTTTAAGGTAAGCCTCAAAGCTGTCGCCAACAACAAGATGCGCTCTTTCTTGAGTATGCTCGGCATCATTATCGGTGTTGCCGCAGTCATTATCATGATGGCAATCGGCCAAGGCTCAAAGGAGAGTATAAGAAGGGAACTGTCAACCATGGGAACCAACCTGCTCACCATCAGGCCGGGTGCCGATATGCGAGGGGGTGTGAGACAAGACCCTTCAAGCATGCAAACGCTCAAGATGGCCGACTATCAGCGCATTCTCTCTGAAAAGAAATTTGTGACCAAAGTGTCGCCCGAAGTGACTGCCAGCGGACAGGTGATTTACGGCAACAACAACACGAACACCACCATCTATGGCGAAAGCCCAGAATATCTGGACATCAAGCTATGGGATATTGAAGACGGTGAATGCTTCACGGAGGAAGACATCAAGAAAGCTGCAAAAGTTGTTGTTGTGGGAAAGACCATTGTGAAAGAACTCTTTGGCGACAATGTCGACCCCATTGGCAAGACTATCCGCTTCAAATCCATTCCTGTACGCATCATCGGTGTGTTGAAGTCGAAAGGCTACAACAACTGGGGAATGGACCAGGACAATGTGATGATTGCACCATATAGCATGGTGATGAAGCGCATTGCCGCCCAGACATTCTTCTCAAGCATTGTCTGCTCGGCCATTACCGAAGAGTTGTCGGATGCCGCCATAGAGGAACTCACTCAGATTCTCAGAGACAACCACAAGTTGAAAGATGGTGCCGAAGACGACTTCACCATCCGTTCACAAGCAGAAATGATGTCCACAATGTCAACCACCATGGACACAGTGACTATTATTCTTGTAGTGGCTGCGGCATTCTCACTGCTTGTTGCCGGCATTGGCATCATGAACATCATGCTGGTAAGCGTAACAGAGCGCACCAAGGAGATTGGCCTGCGCATGGCGGTTGGAGCCACAGGAGCCGTCATCTCGCTCCAGTTTCTCATTGAGTCGGTCATCATCTCTGTAACAGGCGGTTTGCTGGGCATCCTTGTCGGATGCAGTGCAAGCGAGTTTGTGGTGCCAATGTTCGGAATGCCGTCGAGTGTACCGGCATGGTCTATCTATGTTTCGTTCCTTGTCTGTGTCTTCATCGGCATTCTCTTCGGATACATTCCTGCCCAAAAAGCAGCCAACATGGATCCAATTGAAGCCATCAGACATGAATGAAACAGCGCGACACAGAATAGCACTGCCATTCCAAATCATATCATCCTACTCTGCCAAAGAAATCAACGTGATTTATTTGGCAGAGTAAATTGTTTTTCTTACCTTTGCAAAAAGCTAAGACAAATTGAAACAATGAGAAAGATTATCATCACTGTGGCACCCGTATGCCATGTGGGCAAGGAGATTCCTGCAGAATGCAAGAACCCGCTCACACCCGAAGAGATTACCGAAGACGTGATTAACTGTTATAAGGCTGGTGCATGCGAAGTTCATCTTCACACACGCGACCTGAAAGGCAATCCGACTTTTGAGCTGGACGTGTTCCGGCAAACAATTGGACTCATTCGCAAGGATTCCGATATGATTATCCAAAGTTCTACTGGCGGCTTGTCTTCGCTGAGTCTGGAAGAACGCTGTGTATGCCTCAACGTCCCAGAGGTAGAAGTGGCATCGCTGAACATGGGAAGTGTCAACTTTGGAGAGACCGTATATATCAACACCATGCCAGAACTCCGCTACTGGTCGAAACGCTTGGACGAGACAAATACAGTGCCAGAAATGGAACTCTTTGACTTAAGCCATGTAGAGTGCGCCACACGCTTGGCCGACGAAGGTGTGCTCCATCGCCCGCTGCACTACAATTTCTGTGTAGGTCCTGGTAATTCGAGTAACCTTTCGGCTACAGGCCGAAACCTTGCCATGCTTTGTTCGCTCATGGAGCCAGGCACCTCTTGGGGTATCACTCACGATTCGATGAAAGATTTCTCCATATTGGCTTGTGCCATCGGCATGGGAGCCAACACGGTGCGCGTGGGATTTGAAGACAGTTTCTATTACGCTCCAGGCAAGCGTGCCCATACCAATGCAGAACTGGTGGAGAAACTGGTTCAACTGATTCGTATGCTTGGCTGCGAGCCTGCGACTCCGGCAGAAGCCCGTGAGATGCAAGGCATCCCTCAACTTTAACAATGTTCACAAGCCACTGGCATCGCCCTCTGCGAACCAGTGGCATCACTCTGAATAAGAAGATGGAGAAAACAAGGAAATTGGTTGTTCTTGACGACGACCCAACAGGAATACAGACCGTTCATGACTGTTTGCTGATTACGAATTGGGAAGAGAAGGAAGTTAGAAAAGCCATGCTCGACGACCAACCGCTCTTCTATATTCTCACCAACACAAGAGCCATGACACAACAGGAGGCTTCCGACACGGTGAGAAATGCCATGGAGGCTGTGGTTCGTGTCAATAAAGAGTTACATTACCAACTCTATTTCATCAGCAGGAGCGACTCTTGTCTGCGCGGACATTTCCCGTTGGAGACAAACGTGATGAAGGAAGTGCTGACCGAAAACGGAATGAATGTATGGCCTACTGTTCCATTTTGCCCAGCATTCCTTGAGGCAGGAAGAGTGACCATTGACGGTGTGCACTACATGAAAGAAGGCGACAAGCTGATTCCTGTATCGGAAACAGAATTCGCACGCGACAATGTTTTTGCCTATCACACTTCCCGCCTCAAAGATTACATCGCTGAAAAGGGAGCAAAACCCGCAGACTATCAAATAGTCAATGCCTCCAGTTATGACGACTTGTATCATTTCTCCAAACAACTCTTCGAGGAGACAAGTTCGTTCGATGGTGCGGTGGTGATACGTAGTTCTTCTTCGCTTCCTAAAGCGATGAGCGGCATTGGCGACAAGCCATTGTTAGACCGAACATCGCTGAAATGCCAAGAAGGGGTAGGATGTTTTATCGTTGGTTCGCACGTCAACAAAACCACCCTCCAACTGAAACAGCTGTTGGCAACGGACGGCACACAAGGTGTGGAGGTTGACGTGCAGCGCATATTGTGTGACGAGAAAACACTGAAAGAGCATACGCTCGCCGACATTCTACACATTGCCCAACAAGGCATGACACCTGTAGTGTACACATCGCGCAAGGAAATTCGCCTGGAAGATGCCACCCAAAGGCAACATCTTGGACAACAGGTTTCCGATTTCCTTGTCGACCTTGTTCACGACCTTCCCTTCACTCCGAGCTATCTTGTTGCCAAAGGAGGCATCACCTCCCATGACATTCTGACAAAAGGACTGATGGTGAAATGTGCACGCGTCATGGGACAAGTCGTTCCCAGTGTGCCATGTGTCATGACCGAAAGATTCCCCTACATCATTTTCCCTGGAAATGTTGGCGGAGAAGAATCGCTAAAAGAAGTGTTCTTGAAACTAAGGAAATGAAAACGGTTTTGTGACCGTTTTCATTTCCTTTTTGACCTGTTATTTCACTATTGGTTTCATCGGATTGATGAAAGCGAAAAGAACAGCACTGATTAAAAGCATGACGGCAATCATGTAGAGAGGTAAGTTATAGTTGCCTGACGACTGTACCAACTGCCCGAAAAGAATGCCACAGAAGAAACCGCCAATGTTCCCGGCTGTATTCATCGCTCCCGAGACAGTGCCAGCATGACGTTTACCCAAATCGATACACAACGCCCATGCACTTGGCAACATCAAATCGAAAATGCCAAAACACAACGACAAGAATACAAACACAGCCATCTTACCTGGAATGAAGGCGGCTAAGAACATGCAGACAGCCGATACGGCAAGCGAAGTAGACCCCAGAGCCTTACGGCCAATCTTCAATCCGTATTTGGCAGACAACTTATCGGTGAGATAACCGCCAGAAATATTACCAACCATACTCATGATGAAAGGCACAGCCACAGCGTAGGTCAACTCGCTCTTGGCAAAGCCGCGCCCTAACTCCATGAATGTGGGGAACCAACTGAAGAAAAACCAACTGCCGAAGGCATAGAAAAAGTACATGGCGCAAATAATCCAAAACTGGGAAGAATGCACAATGGCACGCCATGGAACAGGCTGTTTCTCCACAGGTTTTGCTTCTTGAAGGTTGGCAACCACACCATCATCCGTGCGCTCCGTCCGGTCACGATAATACCAATACCAAACCACAGCCCACACAATGCCGACAACACCCAGCAAATAGAAGGCCGAGCGCCAGCCAAGCCAAGCCATGACGGGAATAACCACAAAAGGTGTGAGAGCGCCACCCATTCGGCTAGCCGCCCATACATATCCCTGAGCCTTGCCCACTTCACCCTTTTCGAACCAACGGCTGATTACACCTGTGGAACAAGGAGACGAGCCGGCTTCACCTATACCGAACATGAAGCGGATGACGAGCAGCGAAGCCAAGCCTCCGGCCAAACCCGTGAAAGCTGTGAACAGCGACCACCAAAGGACAATCAGTGCCAATACTTTGCGATGTCCATGCTTGTCGCCGAAGGCACCCATGGGAATCTGCATCAACCCGTAGCTAAGAATAAATGCACTTTGCACCCATCCCCATTGCGATGGAGACAGGTTCAAATCGGCCATGATGGACGAGCCCGCAACGCTGATGTTGATACGGTCGAGAAATGTCACGACGCCCAAGATGACGAGCATCGTGAGAATCACATTTTTCCGTTTCATCACTTGGCCTTTGCTTGTTCTTCAAGGAATTTCTTCAATCCTCTTACACCCAATATCGGACTTGACAACACAGGTTTTCCTGTCAATTCGCCCAAGCGTTTCTCCATACGAGCCATGGAGCCCTGAGCCAACACAAACATGTCCACTTGATCGGCTATGCGTGAGGCAGCCTCTGCTATCAGACGATCGTGGGTTTCTCCATCACCGCTTTGTCCTGCGGCAAAGGCACCATCGGCAAGACCTTCCACCAAGACAATCTCCTTACCTGCATCTTTGGCAACATTCCTCAACAAGCGGCAAGTGGGGTCGAGCGTGGTTGGCAATGTGGAGATAACACCTATTCGCTGAGCCATCTTTACAGCTTCTGCAGCCATGGGATAGTCGATGCGAAATACTGGAATCCGGGCATATGTGTTGCCATAATCGGCCACATCGCCTACTGACGAGCATGTATTAAACACCACATCAGCCCCGGCATCGGCAGCAGCATTGTAATAGCCCAACAGACGACGGCGCACAGCTGGAGTCACCTCATTATTGGCAATGACTTCCTGAATGAGGGAGTCGTCGGCAATATGATTTAGTTTAACTTCGGGAAATTCCTCCTTGAAAATCTTTGTCAATGGCTCTACCAAAGCCATGGCAGTGTGTACACACATTACTCTAATCATGATTCAATAAGTTTTTTAGTGTTAAGTTGTTTGTCTAAAGTAAAGCAAATGCCAATGTGTCTTGGAAAGGGCAGACTCAAAGCATACCAACATGGCATTTCAAATGCAAAGATAGTGTTTTTTCCTTATCCGTAAAAGAGAATACAATTATTTTTTCTTTTATTTCCGAATTTTCTTTCTTTTCTTTTTTTTATTTTATCAATAATTGTTTATCTTTGCACTCAAACTATTAACATCATTCTATTTTTGACAACAAACTATCATATTTATGGCTTTAAATCAACGAAGAATAAAAATACTTGAGCTGATCCGAGAGGACGGACACGCCAAAGTGCAAGAGCTAAGCAAAATATTCAGCGTGACAGAAGTGACCATCCGCCAAGACCTGGAATTCCTAGAGAAATTGGGATACATACAGAGAGAACATGGAGGAGCCTTTTTGAAAGACGTTGGTTCGTTTGCCAAAACAGGAAAACTGGTCAACCAAGAACAAAGCCACGAGGAAAAAGTGGCTATAGCACGCAAGGCGGTGACATATATCAACGATGACGATGTTATTATTCTCGACTCAGGTTCTACAACTACGGAAATAGCCAAACTATTGTTGAAATACAATCGTCTGACTGTAATCACCAATGCGCTGAACATTGCGCTGATACTGGGCGAGAATCCTGGCATCAATTTGATTGTAACAGGCGGCGAATTCAAGGCTCCCACCTTGTCTTTGACGGGTGATATGGCTGCCAATTCCATAGCCAACCTGCATGCCAATAAACTTTTCTTGGCAACAGCCGGCATCTCGGCCGACTTGAATCTCACCTACCCAAGCCTTAGCGACCTTGTTGTCAAGAAAACGATGATTGAGTCTGCCGACCAAGTGTTCCTTGTTGCCGACACGTCGAAGATGGGCAACAGTGCTTTTGCCACGCTTGGCTCCATCTCCATGGTACATCACCTCATTACCAACGACAATATCTCAGACGAAGCCGTTGAAAAACTAGAGAAAATGAATGTTGAGGTTTTGAAGGCCTGACGAAACATGATATAAGGTTGTTGGAAACCTAACATTCCAAAAACAAAGGTATTAAGAACCAAATTGTTTCTATATTAAGGAATTCATGGTCTTAATACCTTTATTGTTTGCCTTTCCCACAAATAACACAGGCTGTGGAACGAATTACCACAGCCTGTAAACCTTTCAGGAAAAACACATACAAATGTATGCATTATGCCTTTTTCCAAAGTTTGGTCATATCCTCAAGAGTTTTGCCCTTGGTCTCTGGTACAAGTTTCCATACGAAGATGGCAGCGATAACACACACCACACCATAGAGTCCATAGGTGAACCAATGACCGAAATCGTCGCCTTCGGTAAGATGCATGTTGAACATTGGGACGAAAGAGGAACTGACAATGAAATTGAAGATCCACTGGAAAGCCACTGCAATGGCAACAGCCGCGCCACGGATAGTGTTGGGGAATATCTCTGCTATGAGCACCCAGCAAATGGGTCCCCATGAGAACATGAACGATGCCGAATAGACCATGATGCTAAGCATGGTAACAATCTCCAATCCCTCATGACCAAATGTGACAGCCACACCAAAAGCACCGATTGCCATTCCGATGCTTCCCCAAATGAGAAGCGGCTTGCGGCCCAGTTTCTCCACCGTGAATACAGCCACAAGGGTGAAAAGAATATTCACCACACCCATGACAACGGTGTTCACCATCGGATTGGTCATGCCCATATCACCGAAAATGCGCGGTGCATAATAGAGAACGGCGTTGATTCCTACAGCCTGCTGGAACACACTGAGCATAATACCAACGAAGATGCAAAGCCATCCGTAAGTCATCAGTTTCTCCGTTCTCACTGTAATGGTCTCCTTGATGTCACTCAATATCTGCTGCGCCTTTTCACTTCCATTGATACGGCTAAGAATGTCCAAAGCCTTGCTGTCCTTGCCTGCCATGACGAGGTAACGAGGTGTTTCTGGAACGAAACATATCAGGATGGTGAACAGACCAGCCGGCACTGCCTCTGAACCAAACATATAGCGCCAACCTGTAGAAATGGTCCATGGGTCGCTGCTAGGAAGCACTGCATTCACACCTTGCCCAATGCTCTCAATAATAGGATTGGTGTGTTCTCCAAGAATGAGGAAATTCACAAAATAGACCACCAACTGACCGAAGATGATGGCAAACTGGTTCCAGCTGACCAACATACCACGGATGTTGGACGGAGCCACCTCGCCAATATACATCGGGCATATAGCACTGGCAAGTCCTACGCCAATACCACCTATCACGCGATAAATATTGAATGTGATGAGCAAAGAGAATGTGGGAACGCCATGTTCAAAGAGCAAAAACTCGGGGTCCATAGAACCCAATGCTGAAATAAAGAACAACAATCCGGCAATAATCAGCGCCCTCTTCCGTCCGAAATTGGAAGCCAGAAAACCCGAGAGCAGCGAACCTATGATACATCCGATGAGCGCACTCGACGAGGTGAATCCATGGATATAGTCAGTGTGCTGGAAATCTTTGGCACCAATGAAAAATGCCTGCAGACCTTTCTCTGCACCTGAAATAACGGCAGTATCATAGCCGAAGAGCAGGCCACCCAACACAGCGACCATCACAATTGAAAAGAGATAGGCTTTTGAGCCCTTTTGATTTTGTTGCATATCCTTATATTATATTTATTCTTCTTAAATAAAATACGATTATATAACTCCATTCCCTTTGTTTTATTGTAAGGATAAGTCAGAAAACGACATACATCAGCATTGTTGAAAGAGTTTTCTTTAAAAGAATAATTCATTTTTACCGATGCATTTCACACTTCATTATTTGGTTTATCAGCTGAAGACAATTCCAATTATTTACATCACATGGAGCCTGTCGAAACAACATACACTTGGAAATGCAAAGAAAAGCGAACATTCCCTTTGCTATTCTCTCGTTTTTTCGTAACTTTGCAAGAATTCACAGGTTTTCTTTATATAAAGGCGGTCTGGGAGATTGAGGATTTTCTGGGTTACGGATAAGAAACCGTACTCAATTCCACATTCT
>CACZPU010000117.1 GCA_902783165.1 uncultured Prevotellaceae bacterium | reverse complement strand
CAAACAGTATTCCAAATGGAGCATCTGGTTGTTTTAAGTATAAAGGACACGATGAAGCTGAAAGAAGAACAGGATTTAACAATATATTGCCTATGGAAATAATCATTATAAATCTCGATGGCGAGATAGCGAAGAGCAAAATGTCGCTGAGTGAGTTGGCAGAGCGCATGGCATGGGTTTGACACTTGCCAATCTCTCCATCTTGAAGGCAGGTAAAGCCAAGGCAGTGCGCTTCACCACACGCGAAGCCATCTGTCGGGTATTAGGTTGTCAACTGGGAGACTTCCTTGAATACTGAGAAGAATAAAGAACAATTCTTCGCCCACGGTATAACCTTACACATCCCTTCCAGGCCTCAGCTGGACAGCATCGTCCCAGGCAAGGATACTATTCACTAAAGTGGCGGCGAGATTACTGCCTCCTTTGCGTCCTTCGATAATGATTTTCGGAACGTTCTGGAAACTTTTCACCATCCATTTCGACTCACAGACATGTACAAAACCCACCGGGGCGGCAATCACTCCTATGGGATGGGCCTTCTGCTTGCGCATCAGGTCGCACAATTCCATGAGGGCAGTGGGAGCATTGCCGAAGACAAACAGGGCATCGGGATGCTCACTGACGGCCAACCGGATGCCCGCCTGAGTACGGGTGATGTTCTGTTGTTTGGCCATCTCTGCTACACGGTCATCGTGCAAATAGCATTTTACCGTGATGCCATAGCGCTCACAAGCAGCCTTGCGAATGCCACTGGCGGCCATAGTCACATCGGTGACAATGGTACTGAGGCGTCCCTCCTCCATGGCTTGGTGGATGATTGGCACGGCATCAGGGTCGGTATAGAGCCATTGCTCCATGTCGAAGTCAGCAGTGGTATGGATGGCATGCAGCAGTGGCCACTTGCGACTGATGGGTATGTTGGGGTCGCGCAGTTCTCTCTCGATGGTACGGAAACTCTCCATCATGATGCTCTGCCCAACGTTTTTTGCCTCCACAGCCGTATCCTCACGGTAGTATCCACGTGGTGTTATCACGACATTGTTCCATGTATAGCTCTGTGAGTTGCCGATGATTACCACGGTGAACATATCCACATCCTCAGGGTCGAACTGTTGCAGTGTGGTTATCTTCACTTCCTGCTCGGGGCGGCCAGCCTGTCGTACATAGCCCACTGGAGTGTTGCCATGGCGTTCCTTCAGGAACAATTCCTTCAGCCGGTACAGTTGCCAATAGCGCCCATGACTCTTGGGATTGTAGACAGCTGTTACGAAGTCGGCTGCCGCAGCTGCCACAATGCGCTTCTCGATTGTTGCCCATGGCGTCATCAGATCGGAGAGCGAAATCACACAAAAGTCGTGACCCATGGGAGCACCTAACAACGAGGCAGCTTTCTGGAATGCGGAGATACCTGGCAGTGAAGCCACCTCTATCTCCATTGACTCTTCATTTGCTCCATTGGATGGCTGTTGATGACTATCCGACAGTGCGTGCCTTTCCCTGGCCATTTCCCAGATGAGCGGCGTCATGCCATAGATAGCAGCGTCGCCACTGCTTATCACCACCACGTTTTTGCCTTTTTCTGCATATTCGAAAGCCTGACGGGCACGGTCGCGCTCACGTTTCATGCCGGTGTCCACACACTGGGCACCATCTTTCAGATAGGGCTCCACGAACTGGAAATAGTAGTTGTAGCCAACTACGACATCAGCTTCCCTCACTGCATTCATCACGGCGGGTGTAATGTCTTGTTCACTGCCAGGTCCTATGCCCACCACAGTTATCTTTGCCATGCTCATAAGATTATTTGTTTTGTATGCAAAAGTACCAATATTTATCTGAAACACAAAAATAATCCTCAGAAATTATCCTTATACACGTTTGTGTCACTCCATCACCATATAGCGGCCGATTGCTTCGCTATTCCTCAAAGAACAAAAAGAGAGAATGGACACGCCATACTTATCAAATTTTCTGCCAACGAATAAAGTATGTTTTCACCAAGTTTTTTTCATAGAATATGATTGACAATAGAGTAAAAAACCAAGAGAACCCGCACTTCGTTCATATCTTGCAGTATACCAACGTTTTACTGACATTTATCCCACACTGAAACCTACACTGCATCCCACACTGAAACCTACTTCGGTGTTTACTCTTTAAGCACAAAGCAGTTAGCATTCACAAAGTGTTTATCTCATGACACATGACCAAAACCTAACTTTATCGGAATTTTTATAATAGGAAGACACCGTCTCCAGCTTTTATAATTCTCTACCCTCTGTGGTTCACAATCATATCACTTTGTCGGAGGATTATGGGCAGAAATACTTCAAAATTTGGAAATGGCGTTTTTTTGTTGTATCTTTGTAGTTGGAATCCCAGAGATAGTCATCAAACCATACATATAATTCGTTTCATCCGTGTCATCACCACCTGGTTTTTGTGAAACCCAAGTCAGTCGGCGGGAACCCCAAAACGGTATTTTTCAGTGCGGATTCCAGTGCGGGTTCAGTTTGGGTTTCAGTGTAGGTTCCAGTGTGGGTTGTTTTTCTGTAACCATTTGATATACAGATAGATACAAAAATCAGTGTAGGATAACCCTATTTTTTGTTTTTTTGGAAGTCCAAAATGAAATTTCCCAGTCGATGAAACCTTATCTTTCACAAGGTGAAACCTTATCTTTCACAAGGCAAAACCTTATCTTTCACAAGGCAAAACCTTATCTTTCACAAGGCGAAACCTTATCTTTCACAAGGTAAAACCATATCTTTTACAAGGCAAAACCTTATCTTTCACAAGGTGAAACCATATCTTTCACAAGGTGAAACCATATCTTTTACCTTGTGGAAACCTTAAACATCTAGTATGGTCAATGCCAGTTATGGGCGTGTGGCCACGCGCTCACTACTTTCTATTCCTTTCATCAGCTGACGAGTTGGCATGTCGACGGGCCTCGAAGTGAAATTGGGCGTATTATAAGAATCGAGCAATTGGCGGTAATAGGCCTTTGGATGTCGTTGTGGCATCATGAAAGGTTTGGTGGCACGACCATTGGCATCGATGGAAGCGAAATAGAGACGAGTATAGCGGTTGTCATCGCGACGGCTGGTAAAAAGGAACCAATGGCTATTGGACGACCACTGATGCAGACTTTCTGACAGTTGGCTGTTCACCTCTTCCATCGGCCTACAAGTGCTTGTCTGCAAGTCGTAGAGCCAAAGGTCTGCTTCGGGATGCCATACGGAGAAATAACCATAATCGAGTTGTGTGTACATGATGTATCGCCCGTCGTAGCTGGCTTGTGGCCATGTGACACTCTTGCCTGTAAGTCGGGCATTGACAAGAGTGTCCACCTGTTGACCAATGCGCCCGGTCTTGACATCGAATGGCACGCGGCACAAACTGTACTTCTGTTGCTGATACTCCTTGGGATATTCTTTCTGCAAGGCAGTGGTGAAGAAAAGCCAACGACCGTCGGACGAGAATGCCGGTGTGTTTTCCGACCACGCTTGTGTCATGATGAGCGTATCGCGAAGAATGGTATGTGTCTGCGTGTCGTAGACAAACACATCGGAAGAATTGTCGTATACCTCGATGAGTTTCGGATTTACCATGTGAAAAGTCTGTGCCGTCTTGTTGGTAGAGAAAGCGCAATAGCGACCTTCAGGGTGCCAGCTAGGGTAGACCATGGAACCGCCCAACGTATCGTTTCTGGCCTTCAGCAGTTCCACACTGCCCTGACGATGGATGGCGGTTGCCCCATGCTCGCCGCGTACATGGAAGACATATTGGTCGGGGTTGTTGCGATTAGGGGTGTGACAGTTGATGCACTGGCCAGGTATCTGACTGTTGAGCAGCAGCGGTGTCTCGTCGAAATTGGAAAGATTGCGTTGATAGATACCCATCAGTCCGTACATGGAGTAGCCTGGTGCAATGCGCCGATAAGTGACACCCCATTCGCCCATCGGCGATGTACCGACCAGAATGGTGAAAGGACGATAGCTTTTCCACTGGTCGTTTTCCCTGGCAGTTACTGTTACCGACAATTGTCCTCCTTGGTTGTCAGCCAGAAGCTGGTGCCATTGATCTATGTCGAAATCGGTTTCCTCGCCTTCGGATGTGAGTTTTCCACCCTTTGAACCAGTCACCTCAACACACATCCAATCCACTTTGTCGCTGATCATGGCAAAGTTCAAGGGTGCAATATCAAAGGGAACGGTCACCCCTACATAGTCGGGATAGATGGCAGGCAGGGTTTTGTCAATCTTCACATCGTGTGGACGAGGTTTGCAGCCAATGGCAAGCAACAATAATGCCGTCAGGAAAAACGCGGGTGTATATTTCATTTTATATACTGTCTATTTGAGGATGATAAGAAAAGAAATACGTTAGTAGAAAACTCCGTCGGGAGTTTGGGAATAGATATACCGCAATTGGGTGCAATTGGTGTTTTGGTCAATGAGCTTGGGATTGTCGGCCATGCGCCTGACATCCTTCGCCCATGAACGGTAGAAGGGAGCTTTCTCCAGAATGCTAGTATATTTCTTCACCAAATTGTAATTGCCTGTGATGAGATTCATCTCTGCAATACGCTTCAAGGCGCGGGCACTGCTGTTATTGTTGGGGAAAGAGACCAACGCATCGTGAGCTGCGCGTTGCGACATGTTGACCCAGCCCAATTGCAGATAGAGTTCGCTCATGAGGAAAGCGGCTGCACATGAGGACAAAGAACCCCATGTGTCGCTATAACACGCCTTGAGTTTTTCCTCACCCGTTCCCCACAATTTCCATCCCGACAAATAGGCTGCATAGTAACAGGCACGCGACTTGGGCTTGTGCGCCTCTGCCATGGTGGCTATCCTGTTCCAAAGATGATGCCTCATCAGGAAGTCGTATTGTTGCTCCTCGGGGGTTCCCACCACACGTTTGTTGATGGTGACATAGTCGATACCAACAAACAAACGGTAGGTTGGATGCTTGGAGAAGGGAGCATACAAGAAAACTGTTGCAGTGAGCAACAGCGCCATCAGCATGAAGCGAAGGACTGCTTTTGCCCATGGAAATCTACCTGACTGACGCTTTGCAAGTGACCAAGGAGCCATTAATGGCAACAGGATGATAGCCGAACCAGCCAGCCACCAACCTATCAGCAATAGGAAAACGGTGGTGGGGAGTGTTAATTTGCCATGACGCGGCACCATCAATGCCAACACCATTACCATGGCAATGGCAACAGGCAGGGTAAACTGCACGTTGATGTCAAGCAACAAAATCCACAACAAGACCAACGGCAACAACGACAAGACCTTCAGCCACAACGGGAACGCAGATTGACGATAATACGTCCAAATGCGATCCAACACCATCACCCAAAGCCATTGCATGACCATGAAAAACAGCGCCATTACCATGCCCCCTAAGGCGACATAGTAGCAGAACTGCACAAAGAACTCTGACACATAACGCGCCAATCCACCTGGTTCAGACAAGCGAGACAGCAGATAGTCGGCACCCAATTGCCACAGCTGGGAGTCTTCTCTCACAGTCATAAGCCAAGGACGGCAATAGACGAGAAAGGAGAACACCGCCAATGCAGGAACCAGATAGAACAGGGTGGTTAGGAGAAATTTCTTCATTTTGTTTTCTTGAACAGATAAGGCACAAATTCCTTGAGTCCGCGGCGCCATGTCAGCCATTCATGGTCAGTGCCTGTCGACTCGTAATAGTGAGCGTTAATGCCCATGGCACGTAAGTCGTCCACCATCTTCTTGGTGCCGAACATCTTGTCCATTCCCTCTGTACCGCTCATCATGAAGAGACAGTGAATCTGCTTGTTGAATTCATCAGCACGGGTAAATACGCCATTGTATGCATTTTGCAAGTCCAAGCCGAAGATGGCACCGCTGAAGGTTCCCATGTAAGAGAACAAGTCCATGTGATTGAGCACGAGGTCAAAGGTCTGATGTCCACCCCACGAAAGTCCGGCCATGGCACGATGGTCGCGGTCAGTCAAGGTGCGGAAGTTGGCATCGATATAGGGAATGAGGTCATTGACCATCACCTTGTAGAACGAAGCACCATAGTTGCTGAATCCCTGACGGTTATCGCCACCGCGGAAGGGAGCTTTGATGTCGCCACTCTCCATGACAACAATCATCGGAACAGCATCGCCTTGTGCAATAAGGTTGTCGAGAATATGCTGCATGCGTCCCTGACGGCTCCATCCTGTCTCATCCTCGCCCATGCCATGCTGCAAGTAGAGCACGGGATAGCGTTTTTTCCCCTTCTCGTAGGCAGCTGGCGTGTAGACCATTGCATGCCGCCACTCATTGGTAGACGATGCAAAGTAGTTGATGGAGCGCACCTGTCCGTGAGCAACACCCTGCTGCGGACGGTAATAATTACCCTCATCGCCTTCGGGAATCTCTATGCCTCCCGACTGGCGGTTGCAGCCGAAGAATGTCTCGGTGGCTGGGTCGATGACATTCACACCTCCGATATTAATGAAATAATAATGGAATCCTGCAACCAACGGGTCGGTAACTGCACACCAGATGCCGTGCTCATCACGGCGCATATCGTATTTCTTACTACAGATATCCACTTGCACACGGCTTGCTTGCGGTGCATTGACACGGAAGTATGCACGATGCTCGCTATCCACTTTCGGGAAATCATTGCCTGGAATGGTAGTCTCTGCTGTGACAGCATGGGCAGGCACTGTAAACGGAGAGCGCACCTGATATCCTAACAGCGACAGCATTTTCTCACCATAGCGACGGCCCAGCTCACGATAGCCGGCTGCATCGAAATGCAGTTTGTCGGGGCCATTAGTGCAGCCCGTGGAAGAAATGACATGTGAGGTGTGCAACGTTTTGGGCAGGTCGTTGATCTGCTTGTTGCATCCAATGCAAACACCTTCGCCATTGGCCTGAACCACTTCGCCAACCAACAAGGGCACCTCTTCTGGTTTCAACTGTAAGTCGCCGAGCATATTATCGTAAACCTGCTGCACCATGCCAGCCCATCTTGGGTCACCAGTGTTGGTTTCGCCCTGATGCATCAATACTCCCTTGATGACTCCATCCTTTTGCGCCTTCTTGGCCAGAATGATAAGTCGCTCGTAAGGGTTGTCGTCGTAGGCAGCGAGCATCGGCTTCATCCAGCCCGGTGCCGTCTTCACGTAGTTCTTGATGCTGTCGGGCAAAAACCCTTGAATGGCAATGCCGCCAATAGCCACATGGATGACACCCACGCGGATGTTCTTGGGCAACGTCTCTATCATGGTGCGACCAAACCAGTCGGCTGGTGTCAAACCTGTATTGGGGCGACACAAGGGAGCCGATGCCTCGCACCACTCGCCCATCTTGCGTCCTCGCTGTGGGTCATCTACTGCTGGCATCAACAGAAAGCGCGGACCGGGGCTGGCAATATCTTCAGCCTCTGGACGTGCAGCGCCTTCCATGTTCGACTGTCCGAAACAAAGGAAGATATAAAAGTTTGGATCTACAGCAGCCTGCATGCGCAATGCTGGCAGAAGCGACATCAATAGTGTCATGAGAAATAACTTTTTCATTGTCGTTGCTTTATTTGAAGTTTCGAAATTTATATATGTTCTGAGTGCAAAGATAACTATTTTTTTCAGATGAAAGAATATTTGATGTGTCATAAACTTTTATATACGTATCAAATGAAAGTCGCACCTGTGCTTTTGGCAATTCATCATTTTGCAGAAAACGCTAAGTAACGACATGGGATTGGATACAAAAACAGAGCCTGAATCTTCACAGACTCAGGCTCTTACACATGTAAAGTTCTAAAAATTACCTCTTGAGGTAATGCCTTTATTTACCGCCCAAACCATTTGCAAATCCTGCATAGGTATGCTTGCGGTTGTAATTCAAATCCCAAAGACCGACGGGCTCGCCTGAACGCCATTTGCTTTCTGCAGGTGCGTCAGTGATACACCACTGGCAGATGCCCCACTGCTGAGCAACAGGAATTATCTCGAAGTACTTCTTGATAACCCAAGTATAAAGTTCGGCCATCTGTTTGTGCTGTTCCTCGGTCAGGTTCTCAGTCTTCAACGAGTTGCCGTTGGCATCAACATAACCCATGTCAAGCTCAGAGATACGAACCATCTTCTTAGAATCGGCCATGAGCTTCAGCATGTTCTCAATGCCTTTCTTCTTGCTCTCTTGGGTTGCTGCGTTGCCATAACAACTGATGTGCATCTGCGAACCGATACCATCAATCTTAGTAACGCCATCGGCCTCCCAACGCTCAATCCACTTGATCAAGCTCTTCAACTTGCCATTGTTGTCCCAATCGCTCTCGAGGTTATAGTCGTTGACAAACAGTTTGATATCCTCAGGACCATACTGACGAGCAAGGCGGACTGCTGTGCGAACATAGTCGAGGTCGCCCAGATAGTCTTGCCAGAAGAAGTTTTGGCTGTCGCCCTCAGTGAGATGCTGCAGTGCATAGACACCTTCTGCATCGGGATTACCGCCAGAGATAGCCTCGTTAACAACATCCCATGCCTTCACGCGACCCTCGCAAGCATTCATCATACCACTAATCCACTTCTCCATAGCCCATGTGAGGGTATCCTTCTTCTCTTCTGGAGTAAGAGGAATAGAATTCATCTTGACAACCTTGCAAACAGTAACAGAATAGAGGTCGAGTGTAGCATCTGCCGTCTGCGGCTTCAAGATACAGTCATAGTCACCGCCTTCAATACCTGGGAAATTAAGTTTACAGGTATTACGTCCTGGCTTAACTGGAACTGACACTGTGATGTTCTGAGCATCACCTCCCCAACCGTTCTGCATGGTAAATTGTACATTGCCAGCTTCCTTGTCCGACTGGAGGTCGAGATAGACAACATAATCGCCTTCCTCCAAATGATTATCACTAGCAGGGCAACAGAAGAATTGAGACCAACCACCTGTAGGCACGAAGTGCAAGCCACCATTGATTACAGGAGGCTCACAACCCATAGGATAGAAGGGGAATGGACCATCGGTATAGGTCCTTACATGGAGTTCTTGTTCCACTTCAACAGCAGGGCTTTCGAGTTTGTAGAACTCAATTTTCTTGAAATCGAGGTTTACGTTTGCCTGCTGAGGTTTCAGAATAACATCATATCCTTTACCACCGACAATACCAGGGCAGTTAAGTTCGTAAACATCTTTGCCAGCCTCAACACCGAAATTGATGGTGATTGACTGGTCTGTGCCACCCCAACCGTTCAGAACGGTCAGCTGCAAGCCGCCGGCATCATTGGAAGCTGTCATATAAACACGTATCAGATAGTCACCTTCGGTCAAGAAATTATCACCAGCAGTGAAAACGAAGAACTGGTTCCAATTGCCATCTGCCTCATAGTGCAGTGCACCATTGATGATAGGAGGAGTAGCACCCATTGGATAATGGGGGAAGGGTCCGTCAGGATCGTTCTCATAGGTCTTCGAGGTAACCAGAGTCTCAATCTTGGCATTGGGGTCGATATCCAATTCCTTGTCTTTGATTAACCTTTCCAGCCACTTTTTAGGCTGCTGAGCGTGCCAAGCCAATGTATGGCCATAGACGTTCAGACCATTGTCTGTGGCTTTGGTAACAAAACTCTCAACATTAGAGAAATCCATATCACCCCTTTCGTCTACGCACGATGCCATCTTCATGGCGTTGCCTGCGACAACCTCGTCGAAGTTAGAATTGGCCAGACGAGTCACCAAACCGTCGGCATTATAATCGTTCACCTCCAATGCAGCACCCAACTTGAAGTTAGGTGTTGCAGAGCGATTGACATAAGTTTTCAATGCATCATAGTCCTCGAGATACTCATAACCTGCGATTGAAGCTGGTTTCTCGAAAGCAAACTGCAACTTCTCGTCATCCACGCAGGAAGTCGTGAGCGCCACAGCCATAAGCATTGTTCCGAATATCTTATTTGTATACTTCATATTTTTCTACTATTTACAAAGTCTGATACTTTTGATTATTTCGCTTCAACCTTGAACCACTCACCTTGTACGCCACGGTCACGGACAACAAGAGTATCCTTGGTAGCACACTTGATGCCATCGTAGTCGAGGGTATAGTCCAAATAGAGTACATCACGGTCTTCGCCGCCCCAGCTCTTCTTGTCGCCTTTGGAAACGAACTTGCCGCTGCCACTAGCAGCCACGCCAGCTGAATTGGATGTAATGGTGCAATTGCCATCACCGCTGAAACTGAGTTTCAAACGGTTGTCGATAAGCTCACCCTTTGAATTCCTGGTAACACGGTTCCATTCAACAACATTGATTCCGAGGGTGCTGAATTGATCCTGAAGCACCTCGTCTCTCTCAACGTATGCTGCGTGACGTCTTTCTGTACCAGTTTTGGCACCGCTGTAGACATCCACGCCACGGCGCAGATAGTTGGCCTGGTAGGGGCTGATGTACTTCACAGCGTAGAGAACATAATCTTTCGGCTGTACTGACCAATCGGCACTGATGACACGGTTGGGCGTTGATACACCGTCCATGGGCTTTCCTTGCAGAATGCTGTCGGCTCCATTAACGTTGGTCATCACCACTGGAATCACATAAGTGAGTTTCGTAGAGAGTGGGTCAGCGAAATAGGCATCGGTCAACTGAACTGTGACACCACCAAGAATCTTTCCACTTGGTATCACAATCTGGTTGCCACTCAGCGTGTAATGACTTGACGGCATAGGAACAATGTCGCCACCATCAACAAACTTGATTCCATTACACAAGGAGTTGTCCACCTTAATATCTATCTTGATATCCTTGTTGTTTTTATAAACACCAGCAGTGGTTGCCATAATCATACACTGATGCAGATTATCCAGCGTGTTGTCTGTGACATACTTATTCTCCTCACCAAGGGTAATGGTGCGAATAGGCGACTGATAAGCAAAATAAACAGCCGAATAGTCGTTGTCGGGGAACTCCCAGTCGCCATTCTCGCAGGCAGCAAACAGCAACGCTACCAATACGCTTGAGAGATATAATATTTTCTTGTTCATAGTTTTTTAGAATTTTACATTGTTAATTATTTACCCCATCCCTTGTTCTGGATAAGTGCATCGAATTTCAGTGTTTCACTGTATGGTATAGGACCATAGTACATATAGTCGGAATACTTGCGTTCCTCAACATTGAACACCTCGTAGTGGTTGTTAGAGATACGAATACCCTTCACAGTCTCATTGAGCTTGTTCAGGTCAACCTTCCAGCGACGGAGGTCCCAGAAACGGAAGCCCTCGAAACAGAGCTCGATACGACGCTCGTTGCGAATCAACTCGCGCATCAGATTCTTGTCGCTCTTGCATTTCTCCAGATAAATATCGCCACCAATGATGCCAGCACGCTGACGAATGGCCTTGATGACATCGTAAGCAGAGAATCCATTAGAACCGCCACCGGTAGGTCCCCAAGCCTCGTTAGCAGCCTCGGCATAACCCAGGAAGAGTTCTGTATAGCGAATCCATGGTCTTACGTGATACTGTCCTGCCAAACTGTTAGGATTGCAGTTAACATCCTCTACCAACAGTTTCTTCAGATAGTAACCAGTACGTGTGGAAAGACCATCATAACGATTCAGAGCATCGTTGTTGGTGCCGTCTACTGAAGTGTCGATAGTTTGTCCTTTGAACTGTGAGCCGTTGTGGATGATGTAGAGATCAAGACGTGGGTCACGGTTAGCATATGGATTCTGTGGGTCATAGCCACTGCCACTCTCTGTGATAGGAAGACCGTTGGACATTGGGAATGCGTCCACCAGGTTCTGCGATGGGTTCACACGTCCGTTTCCAAACAGAGATGGAGGGAAGTTGTTGTACTCAATCCAATTCTGCCAATCACTGCCATTAGAACTGTCACCACCCTTATTGGAACGCCACAAGAACTCTGGACGGTTGAAACCAGCCTCTATCGACTCCAAGGCTTTATGTTCATTATACCATTGGTTGCCAGTTGGGTCGATTCCACCAACAGGATTGTTTCCGAAACCATCTTTCAGCACTCCAGCCAACAGGTTGGCGGCATCTTCCCATTTCACACCAGAACCATCGCTGTAAGCAGGGCTGGCAGCCAACAGAGCAGCCTGGGCACGAATAGCCTTAGCGATACGAGCGCTCATACGGTTCTTGGCATGGTCACCGAAAACGCGTGAATAAGAGTCTGCCTTGGCTCCAATCTCACGATATTTGGAAGGAACCTCATTGATATTGTCAGTAGTTCCATAATCCTCTGGCAGGTATTTGATAGCCTGATCAACATCGTCGTTCAACTGTTTGATACACTCTACAAAAGTGTTGCGCGGAACATTGAATTCAGACTCAACAGTCTCAGACTCGGTCAAGATAGGAATACCCAGCAACTGACCATCGTTGGAATAGCCAGCATGAGCTCTTAAAAGATGGTACATATAAAGAGCACGCATTCCATAGGCATCGCCCAGGAAACGCTGTTTGTACAGCTCAGCGGCCACAGGGTCGTTTGCCCACTCTACTTTAGGAGCAAGTTCGATGAACTGGTTGATATATTGCCATGAAGCACGCAGATACTGCCAGTTGTCCATCGGGTTGTTGTCGGAACGCCATGTACCGGAAGCCATTCTGCGGTATGAGTTGTCCACATCGTTAGAAACAGCATCGTCGGTAGCCACTTCGGTCATTGTCCAAGCCACAGGATCCTGTCCCAAGGGATTACTGATATAAGCGTGTCCCAACAGTCCGACAGCCCATTGTGGCATACCCTCCAACTGCTCTATCGTCTTGTGGTTCTCTACAGCAGGTTCGAATGCATCGTCGCAACCAGTGAGCGACAACATGCCACATGCCATCAGAGAAACAACTGCAAATTTATTTATCTTTCTCATAATTGTATTCTATTTTAGAATTTTACACTGTTTAGAATATTGCCTTGAGGCCAATACTGTAGTAACGGTTCTGAGGTGCACTACCCACATTCATCTCCAAGAGTTTGCGCTCCTTGGCAATGGTAAGCAGGCTATTGCCACTTACGAATACATCAATACCCTTGACAAACTTGGCAAACGAGTTTTCAAATGCTGATGCCGGGATGCTGTAAGTGAGCTGTACCTTGCGGAGGTTGAAACGGTCGTTCTTATACATCCAGAAGTCTGAGTAACGGTAATTGTTATCACCATTGGTAGTGGTCAGACGAGGATAGGCGGCAGATGTATTTTCTGGCGTCCAAGTCTCGCGTGCAATTTCCGAGTACTTGCTCGAACCTGGCATCCAGAAGTAGGAAGTATCTTTCATGCCATGGCCACCCAAGTAGAGGTTACCAAGAGCGAAGAATGTAAAGTTTTTCCACTTCAGTGTCAAGTTGATACCACTCATGAAAGGAGAATCCCAACGACCTAAGAACACTTGGTCGTTATTGTCGATCTTGCCATCATTGTTCTGGTCTACATAGCGGATGTCACCAGGACGCACTTCACCGAAGGTTTGTGTCGGGGCAGCGTCAATCTCTGCCTGAGACTGGAACAAGCCATTGCTCTGCAATCCCCAGTAACCATTCAGAGGCTGACCGATGCGAGACAGATAGCTGTATTCGTAATTCTCGTCACGCTTGTCGGCTGTGCTCTTGTACCACATACCACTCACACCAAGTTTGAAGTCAACCTGACCCAATTTCTTTTGGAAGTAAACGCTGAAATCGATACCTGTGCGCTTGTCGGCGTTGTAGTTAACGTAAGGAATGATGGAAGAAGAAGGATAACCTACCTGTGTGAAGTAGTTAGGATAGAGACTGGCGATACGTGCCAATCCACCGTCCATCTTGCTAGTGAAGAAGTTCACGTCGAAAGTGATGAACTTGTCGAACATAGAGCCGCGAAGGCCAACAGAGAACTCCTTGCGCTTAACGAAGGTCATATCGGGGTTGTCACCACGCTGGAACTCAGTAGCAGACGTACCGCCATTGTCGTCCCAAGCATACCAACCACCCGACTTCATCACTGACTTATAAAGATAATAGCCATCCTCATTGTCGTCGGTTGTGATGTCCAAATCCTGATTGAGGATACTGTAAGATGCTGAAAGCATGAGGTCGTCAACGAAAGTATCTTTCAACAGGTCCTTTGTTGGACGCCATCCCAAGGTGAGTGACGGTGATAAATTGGCGCGCTTACCTTTTGGCATCTTAGTAGAATAAGGCATGGCAGCGCTAAAGTCAACATAGTATGTATGATCGTAGTTGTAAGACAACAACGCTCCGAGGTTGACGTTGGTTGCACGATGATAGTGACCATCGCGTTGTGTCTGCCATATATTACCCAAAACCATGCCGAACAGATTGTGCTTCTCTGCAAAAGTCTTGGTATAGTCGAACTGACAAGAAACATTATAAGTATAGCGATAAGCTGTGTTCGAAATATTCTCGTCACCAGTCTTCTTGTCCTGTCCATACTGTGTGATGGATGCAATCATATCTGGTCCGGAGTAATTGGTCCAATCCGGAGCAAATGTTGCATACTCATTGGAGTAGCCCTGATTGTAGGTTGATGCGTAGTCGATACCATACTTGGCACGGAACATCAAACCCTTGGTCAGTACATCGAGCTTGACATCAAACTCAGTGTTGAACTGGAACTGACGGCTTACGAATTTGCTGTCACCAGCGGCAAATGCATCGGCATAGGGGTTTGTTGGATTAGCCTGTGTACCACCGAAGAACATATCGCCCTGCAAATAGTTACTGTTCTTAACCAAATTCATAGAATTGAGGTCGGCAGTCTCGATGTAACTCATTGGGATGAGCGGTGTAACCAAATGAGGACGCAATTTGGAAGCCTGGCCCCACCAGTCAACACTTGCACTATAAGAATCATAGAACGTTACATTTGCATCGGCTTTGGCCGACAAGAAAGAGTTGAGTTCCACATCAATGTTACCACGAACAAAGAAACGGCTGGTATAGTTGTCCTTTGTCTTTCCTACCTTCAAGAGTGAAGATTCACGGTAGTAACCTGTTGTGGTGTAGTATTTCATTCGATTATTACCACCAGTCACTTCAAGAATACCCTCATAGCGACCGAATGACTTCTTAAGATAGTCGGAAGAATACATATCGAAGTCAGGATAACGATAAGGATTCTGACGTGAAGCATAGCGATAGATCTCTTCATCAGAATAGTTTGCGGCCAGACCGTCATTGCGGCGAGCCTGGTTGAAGAAGCTCATATACTCGGCTGAACCCATATATTTCGGGAACACCTTCGGTGTATAGAGACCACCGTTGGCATGGAAGTTGATGCGAAGATCACCAATCTTACCACGTTTGGTTGTAATCTGAAGAACACCTTTGGCGGCACGCGGTCCGTAGAGCACGACAGCAGCAGCACCCTTCAAAAGGGTTATCTGGTCAATTTCAGTAGGTAGCACATTGTTGGCATCACGCACCATACCGTCGACAACGACGAGATATTCATCGTTTCCCCAGATGTTTCCGTTGAAACCTCCAACAACATTATCTACATAGTCTAAGCTGTAGCTGCTATATGCCTTGTCTTGCAACTCCTTCATGTCAAAGACAGAGATGCCACCCAGCATATCCTGCTTGTCCACAGTGCGGAAAGCCACATTGACGAGTGTCGAGTCTGACTCTGCATCATCCTGAGCCACCGCAGGAGTGACCGTCGACAATGCCATAAGCGCTGACATATATAATATCTTATGTTTCATAAAACTTTTCATCTTTAATGTTTAATCTTTCTTCTTGAAGAATTACCATCCAGGATTCTGTTGGAACTCAGGATAAATCATTACATCATCATTCTTGAAGGGGAGCCAGTAATGCTTTGCACTGAGGTTGCGCTCGATAATCACTTCCTCCCTGAAATTCTTTACTTCGTTCTCCTTTGGATCGACAGTGATGTCGAGTCCAGGATGGAATGGATCTGTATCGGGATCAATGTGTTTACCACGTACACGGTCGAACTTCTGTCTGGTCTTGATGTTGTAAGGATAAACCGTCAGCAACTTCCAACGGCGAAGGTCGTTGAAACGATGTCCTTCGAAAGAAAGTTCAACGGCACGTTCACGGCGAATCTCATCCATGAATCTATCAGCATTACCAGTATAGCGGGCATCTACTGCGCCAACACCGGCACGCGCACGAATCTTATTAACGGCATCTTCTGCTGTCAGAGGACACTTGGAAGACTTTCCTTTCGCACCGCCATAACCCATGTCAGCAGCTTCGGCATACATCAAATATACATCTGCCAAACGCATCCAAGAGAGGTGGATGTGGAAAGCGTTTGTCCATCCGCTGTGGCCATTGTCAATTGTGTTACAGTCTTTGGATATAAACTTATATTCAAAGTATCCGGTACGACTTCTGTGAAGGTCTTGTATACAGTTACCACCTTCGTACAGATTGGCATATTGGAATTCCAGTTTGGAATCGTCAGAAGGCTGACCGCTGAACAACTGACAACCATCATACATGAAGTTGTAATAGAAACGTGGGTCGCGATCCTTCCAAGGATGTGTCTTGTCGAAACCAGAACCTTCTGCATTCAATGGCAGTCCGTTTGCCATACCGAAATAGTTCACATAGTTGGCAGCTGGATGCAATACGATACCGTCACCATCGGCAATTTCCTTTGGTCCGTAGACATTGGCCTGGCGCCAGTAAGAGTCAGCTCCAAATGTAGGACTACGCATAATGGCCTCGGTTCCACCTGGCATCAACCAATTCTGCTTCTGTGTGTAGAACAAAGTGTGATAATCCTCGAAAGGCACTAAAGCATATTGCGTCTGGCCACTTTCAACCAAGTTCAGAACCTCGCCAAAGGCATCGGCTGCGCGTTTACAATATTCAGCATCATATTTATAGGTATCGCCTGTTGCATCAACACCATTCACCATCAAAGGACTACCGGCATAGAGCAATGCTTTTCCCATGTAGGACAATGCCCAAATCTTGTTAGGACGAAGATCGTTGCGTCCTTTACCAATTTGTGCACCAGTGGCGGTGTTATCCCAGTTGATAGGCAACAAATCGGCAGCTTCCTTGAAGTCGGCAGCCATCTTGTCGGCACACTCTTGGAAAGTTTCACGAGGCAGATTGAACTGAGCACCTGGATCAAGAGGTTCTGTGATATATGGAAGTCCTCCCCAATAAGTACAGAGCTCAAAATAGAACCAAGCACGGAAGAAAAGCAACTGGCCCTTGATGAGGTTGCGCTCTTCCTGAGTTGCATCTGTCAATAAGCCGTCGGCCAATGCTTTCAAGCCCAAATTGGCCTGACGAATGCCATACCAGCTACCACCCCAAAGAGACTTGTCGAAACGTTCTCCTGCGCTACCATTAATTTGTCCAACAGCCCAAGGACGATCAAGGAAGCAAGATGCATTGCCGATATATCCACGATAGTTACCATTGTCTACCATAGCAATGAATACGCTATTTGCCCAACCACTATCGAAAGTATGGACCTCGTCTTCACCCCAGTTAAAACAACTTGTCCAGTGGCTTTTTGCCACATCAGGGATGACGCTATACATCACCTCGACAAATCCCTGGAAATTTGCAAAATTCTTAAACGCATCTTCACCCTGAAGAACTGACTCAGCATCTCTTTCCAGATAATCGGTACAGGAACTCAGGCTAACGGTTCCTGCCAAAAATGCGAATAGAATATATATAAATGACTTTTTCATTTTATTTCTTGATTAATGTTAAAGTGTAACTCTAAGACCGATATTGAAACGGCGCTGTGTAGGATATGCGCTCCAACCGCCAGTGTTCGACTCACGGTCGTCAGGCATGTCGGTCCAGAGTGCGAGGTTGTTACCGTTGACATAAAGCTTCAAATTCTGCAAGCCTGCAGCCTTCAGCCATTTCTCTTTAGAGAAGGTATAGGAAATCTCTGCATACTTCAGACGGAGATAAGAACCATCAAACATGAAACGTGTGCCGTTCGTGTACTGGCTTGCCTTGGCATCAGAACTCCAGCGTGGCAGAGGAACATCGGCATTCTGATTGTCAGCTGTCCAGTAGCTGCCTTCAAAATATCCGGAAGTACGGTTGTCGGCCAAACTTTGGAGGCTAACGCTACGAGAAACGTTATTGGTGCCATAGAATTGTACAAATGCGCTCCATCCCTTCCAGTCAAAACCTATTTGGAAATTGTAGGTGTTTTGTGGAATATTAGAGAATCCATAAGGAATATTATCATTCAGAGAGATTACACCATCGGCATCATAGTCGAGGATGATGTAGTTACCCGGCATTCTATTGTCATCGTACTCGTCGTGTGCGGTACTACCATAAAGTTCATCCCAGTTGTTGTAATAGCCATAATCCAAATAGGTGTATGTCTGACCTATTGTCTTTCCTGCCCGCTTCTGGTATTCGGGAGTCAGTTTTGGATCATCGCGCTCCTGGATAATGTTCTTAGCATGGGTGATAGCCAAACTACCCCAAAGGCGCAAATTCGAGTTCAACTGTTTGTTGAAGCGGACGTCCAACTCATAACCGCTACTCTTTACCTTACCAAGGTTGGCAACAGGAGCATTTCCACCGTAATAAGATGGTACGGCACGTTCGGAACCGTCAATCAAAATGTCGGTACGATTCTCCTTAAAGTAGTCGAAAGAACCGGTTATCAAGCCACCCAAGAAGCTGAAATCAACAGCAGCGTCGAACTTTGTAGCTTTTTCCCAATGCAAATCAGGGTTACCCTCTTGTGAAAGTTGCCACCATGTGTAAGAACTCTTTGCAAAATCGGGATTACCACCACTTGCAACACTACCAGGACGGACATTTCCGCTATTTGTCCAAGTATCCCTAAACAACCAACGACCCTGTTTCACATGGTCGTCACCAATCTCACCATAAGAAGCACGCAATTTCAGCATGTCGATAATGCGTTTTTCAACCAATGGTTTCATGAAAGCTTCTTCGCTGACCATCCATCCGATAGCACCAGAGTTGAAGAAAGCGAAGCGGTTGTCTTTGGAGAATATTTCAGAACCGTTGTAAGCACCGTTGTACTCCAACATGTAACGACGGGCAAAATCGTAAGTGGCACGGAACACCCAGTTCTCACGATAGTGTGGAGAATCGGAGCCTGTAGAATACTGCTCACGGCTGAAGTTACCCATTGCACCAACCGTGTGCTTGCCAAATGTATTGCTATAGTTCAGCTGTGCGGAATAATTCAGACGACGATATGTCATCCAATTCTGAACTTGTCCAGCACCCTGTGACCATGCATTATTGTTCTTATAATCAAATTTGTAGTTGGTTTCCGGCTGTACGTCAGAAACGCCAATACCAGTACTCGGATTAATCCAATAGTGGGCATCGTTCTCCCAGTCGTTTGTATCGTCAACACCACGACCTCCTTCTTGGAAAGAGTTGTCGAAGGCAAGCTTAAACTGAGCATTCAGACCTTTTGTAATGAAACTGAGGTCTTGCTCTAAAGTGAAGTCGGTGTTCAAACGGTCAGTGGTGGTATAACCGATACCACCCACACTCAAGTATTCCATAGAGTTCTGAGCAGCCTGGGTTGGGTTAGGATTGTAGTATCCCCACATACCATTGTCGTATACTGGACGGAAAGCACCAGGAGCGATTCCATAGAATGCCGACCAAACGAGGTTCTCGTACTGAGCTTGCGTAGCCTTGCGAACTGCATGAGAACCAGAAAGGTTGACATGCAACTGAGTTGTCTTGGTAAGGTTAAAATCGAGGTTTGAACGTACATTGATACGGTCGTAGGAGAAACCTGGCTGATATCCACGCACGTTACGTACTTTCTTATAAATATCACCCTCGTGAGTAAAGTCGACACTGGCGAAATATTTTACAAATCGAGTACCACCAGAGAGGTTGACATTGGCATTATACGAAGTGGCAACCGACTTCAGCAACTCGTCGATCCAATCCACATTCGGATAACGTTCCCATTCCTCACGATTGGCGGGATGACGATATTTGTCCATAATGGCAAGCGGAGTGTAATTAGTCCACTCGTTTGGTGCAAGAACCAATTCTTTCTCAATAGAGCGATTGCGAAGAGCAAGAGCATCGTAAGAATCCATCATGTCGGGCAACTTTGAATAAGTCTTCAAAGTGGTGCTTGCATTGATGTTGATGGTTGCCTTGCCTTCCTGACCGCGCTTGGTAGTAATAAGAATTACACCATTGGCACCACGCACACCGAACACTGCTGTAGCAGAAGCATCTTTCAACACAGAAATTGTTGCCACAGAGTTGATGTCTACACTTGACATGGGACGCTCAACACCATCAACGAGAACAAGCGGGTCGCTACCGTTCCAAGAAGAAGCGCCTCGAATGGTGATTGTAGGATCCTCTTCACCCGGTTGACCAGTAGAACTCATGGTGATAACACCGGGGAGGTTACCTGTCAAAGCCTGTGCCAAGCTCGACACACCACCAGTACGCTCAAGTGTTTTTGCGTTGGTTTGTGTGATAGCACCCACCACAGACTCTTTCTTCTGCTGACCGAAACCCACGACAACGACTTCCTCAAGCATGGAGTTTTCGCTCAACACAATGTTAAACACGCGCTGTTTGCCAACAAACTTTTCCTGCATAGACATTCCTACATAGGTAAAGACCAGCGTTACAGACTCAGACGGAACCTCCAAAGAAAAATTTCCGTCAAAATCGGTCACAGTACCTCTCGCGGAGTTCCCCTTCACAACGACGGTGGCTCCGATGAGCGGTTCCTTATTCTCATCCGTTACAGTACCCGTCACCTTTATCCCTCCTTGGGCATACAGCGAGGAGCTGAATGAAATGAGCATCAGAATCGCGAGAAGTGTCTGTTTGATCAATTGTCTTTGATTCTTCATTTTTTAAAATTTTGGTTCATATTATTAAAATTACATGCTGTCAAAAAGAATTTGCTTGCAAAGTTACTCTTTAATTATTTAATATGTTTTATCATTTGTAACACAATTTTTACGGTTTGTAACACATTTTTAACACCTTTGTCTTTCCATTGTTTAAACGAGTTTTAATGATATTAACACCTCTTTGCGGTTGTAATAACCTACGACCGTCCAAAGTATAATACTCCGCTGCCACAATCTCTTTGTTATCCAACTCCACACCGGTTATTGATGCCGGTGTCTCTCCATCGTTGCTCAAGAAGATACGCTTGAGATAGACTGGGCTGCCGCCATAAGTCCAGATACCGGCAATATAAATATGTGATGGGTCAAGTTTTTCCCCATTCTCGTTGACCATGTTTTTCAGATTGATGACCAAACGGGTATTATTACCGAAATCATACATTGCAGGCTTGTCCCAATAATTGTCCACGTCAAACAAACGGAAAGAGGCTCCACAAGACTGCTTCTGTGAGAGTTCCACCACAAGATAGTTCCACGTTGAGAGATCTGCACCAACAGGATACTTCCAACCGCCAAAGCCATAACGACCTGTTATCAACTTGCCTGATGCCTCATCGAAACTACCGGTTTCCCAGATATTGGGGTCGAACCATTCGGCAGACAAAGAAAATAATGGCTGTTCCTCAATGACGGGACCATAGTCTGGTTGGTTTATCGTATTGGAATACTCCTGTGTGGCATACTCCTGATACCAACGGAAACAAGGACGCGGGCATGCCTCGGGATCGGTGAGGAACGTATTCCCATCAGGAAGAGAGTCGTCGTACTTGGCGAGCAATTCTCCTCCTGTGAAGAGCAACCAACTCACATTGCATGTCTCATCGACAATGCGATGGAAGTTGGCACCGAAACCACCGCCACCTGCTGTTCCCGTATTGGCAAAAGCAAAAGAACAGCGCGTGTCAAACACCTCATTGCCTTGTGAGTCTTTATGCGAAGGGCTGTATTTCTTCGGCCCCCAATCCATTTCGGTCACCACAATAGGCGCCTTAACTGCGATGGGAAGAATCTGCTGGCTCCAGCCTTTCTTAAAATCGCTATAAGTAACATCAACCTCGCCCTCATGACCACTATTGTACCAACCGGGATAGCAATGAACGGCATAGCCAACATTATCTCCTTCTACAGGATACTTGGCAAATCCAGCATAGCTTGACTGCCATCCCAAACCAGGAACAAGCACGACATTATTAGTATGGAAGCGGATGGTATCGACGATTTCTTGCATGAATTGCGTTATCAGCTTGTTCTTATCGTCAGAACCAACGATGCTGACAGGCTCGTTGGCCAACTCAAACATGACACATCCGTTGTCCTTGAGTTTGGGGTGTTGCGCTACATATCCCCAAACTTTCTTCAAATACTGATGATAAGCATCCCCCACCTGAATGTCGTGTGGACAAACACCCGGTGGACGCATCACCACATAAAGACCTTTAGAAATGGCATATTCGGCCATTGGCACAAACACTTCGTCAAGGTATTTCTTGAAACGTTCAAAATTGAACGCAGAAATGTCGTTTTCCCCCTTTGTTGATTGGCCAGGCGTGTTGCTCCAATAAGGATCCATGTGCTGACGGACAAAAGTCATCTTCCAACCAGCATTCATGATTTTGTCAATTATACCTTTATTATAATTAAGGCAACCATTGACATCATAATTGTTCCATTTGGAGCCTTGCTCATTGAACCAAGGACTGAACGTTTGCGCAAATCCATGCAAGTTATGGCGAATGCCTTTACCATCGACAAGGAATTGACCTTCTACATGCAAAGGCGAAAGTGCATCTGATTCTTGAGCCTCTAATGACAAGCACCAAAGAGCCAAAAACAGAATAGCAAAAAATTTAACAACGGGAATGCTTTTTCCAAACATCTCTCTTTTAATTATATTTACAACTTTACAAGTTTTCAAATCAATGCTACAGATTCAGTAATTCATAGGATGCCAAGGTAAAGATTTTTTAAATAGCAGGGAAAGAACTCACGTTATCTCCCTGCCAATAATAAAAAAACTACTAACCATAACTAACCTAAAAACGAATGCTTTGCAAAAATAGCATGTTTCCATCAAACACACAATCTCTCATGTAACACACAATTTATTTTTTGTTACTTACTTTTGGTTGTTTTCCACAAAAGTGTTATCTTTGCAAAGTATTTGTAACTTCAGAAAAATCATGATTCGTAAAGTTCTACTTATCCTGCTTTCGATTTTTTCAAGTATGAACATTCAAGCCCAAATGGGTAAAATGTTCAACGCCGACAACCAATTGTCGAGCAATTATGCACACCAAGTGTTCCAAGACCAGGACGGCTTTATATGGGTAGCCACACGAAATGGCCTTAACCGATATGACGGATATCAGTTCCACATCTTCAAGAAGGAAGAAAATACAGGAATGAGCAGCAATTACATCAATTGCATCACCCAAGACAAGAAGGGAACCATCTATATTGGCAACGTATATACTGTACAACGATATGACGGAGCGCGATTTCATGATTTTGACCTGAAAGGGAGCGATGGGCAATCCGTCAGAACTTATATTACCCGTATTGTAGAAACAAAATCGGGCAATCTGCTGGTATGCACTTCTGGCTTCGGCATCATGAAGTTGGATTTGAGCAATGATACAGGCTCAAGGATGGAGAATATACCGGATAATTTGAATTATGTGCGCGACCTGCTTGAAGACGATAAAGGAAGGTTGTGGATTGTCTCTGAAAACGATGGACTAACGCTCATCGATGGTAAAAAGCACAGCACTTTCTTCAATGACAATGTTCTGAAGTCGAGACTTTCCGAAATCAAACAAGACAAGGAAGGCCATATTTATCTTGCCGTTCAAGGCAAAGGCATCTATTGCTACGATGAAAAACAACACAATTTCGCATTCGAAGAAAAAACATCCGGTCTGCCAGTCACCACATTCTGCATTACCAATAGCGGCCACATGCTTTTGGGATGTGATGGATGCGGAATCATGCGCTACAACCCGAAGACCCATCAAATTGAGAACAACCCGTTCTATAGCCGTGACATTAACCTGACGAAGACAAAGGTGAAATCTATCATTGAAGATCGCCATGGCAACATCTGGTTCTGCATGTTCTACAAAGGACTCTTCATGCAACCCCGTGCCAAGATGGCTTTTGGATATGCCGGCTACCGACTAGGCGACCAAAACACCATTGGTACCAATTGCGTTACGAGCACACTTATAGACAAATCGGGACATATATGGGTTGGAACCGACAAAGACGGTCTCTACCTTCTTGACAAAAACAATATCGCCACCAAGCACTACGAGAATGTGCCAAGTACGATTCTATGTCTGGCAGAAGATGTGAAGGGGCATATCTGGATAGGTTCTTATGGCGATGGATGTGGATGGTTGGATGTGCAGACAGGTGTATGGCACCAATCAGAGTTGGGATTAGGCCAAGGCTGTAGTGTTTTTGATTTGGCCACAGCCAAGAACGGAGATGTTTGGATAGCAACCATGGGTGAAGGACTGATAAACATAAACGTATTAAACGGCAAACAAACCACCTTTAGAATGGAAAACGGCTCAGACACTCACCGCAACAGGAATAGCATACCCAACAACTACCTGAGTAAAATATTCCTCACACCCGATGAAAAGAAACTCTTTATAGCCAGTTCTGTTGGACTCTGCTGTTATGACATTGACAAGAAAAGTTGGATATCTACCTTCAACGGGTCGAATTGTCCTAACTATGGAACATTCTCCCGCGATGTATATGTTGACAACAAACAACGGATATGGATAGGCACCAACGATGGGCTCTACTGCTATCAACTGGACAAGAAAACCGACAGCTACTACACCATCTCGGATGGTCTTCCATCGAACGGCATTGCATCCATCACCGCCGACCTCTTAGGCAATCTATGGATAGGCACCGATAAAGGACTCTGCTGTTATAACCCCGAGAAAAATTCTTTTATCAACTATTATGTTGACAATGGTCTTCAAAGCAATGAATTCTCAGACGGAACCGTCAGCATGGACGCCGACGGAAGCATCTTTTTCGGTGGAACAGGTGGCCTCAGTTGGTTTAATCCCTCCGAACTAAAGCCACAGATGTGGAAAGCTACCGTGAAACTAACCGGACTGATTGTTGGGCACAATCCTGTGGCTCCAGGAACAAAGTCGGGTATTTATACCATCACCGACAGCGATGTCATCAACTCCAAACATTTCGATCTGAGCTTTGCCGATAACTCGTTTACCATCCAGTTGTCAACACTTACATATGACAATCCCGAACACATCACATACTACTATAGCATCAACGGAGAGGAATGGACAAGACTTCAACGAGGCATCAATGAGATAACATTCAGTCATCTTTCTCCTGGTAGCTATCATTTCCGGGTGAAAGCCTCGAACAACCAACAGGAAACCGACATCCGAGAATTCACCTTGAGAATTCATTCTCCTTGGTATGCCTCTTTTTGGGCATGGCTTATCTATTTGACACTCATCGGACTCGCCATCTACATGCTTGTAAGATACAGACAACGAAAGGAACAAGACCACTTGCGCCTGCAAGAACATATTCACGCCGAACAGATGGCCGACGCCAAACTGAAATTCTTTATGAACATCAGCCATGAGATACGCACGCCTATGACGCTCATTGTCACGCCTCTGCTATCGCTGATGAAAAAAGACAACGACCCCACACGACGAAGCATATACGAGACCATTCGACGCAATGCCGAACGTATTCTCGGCCTCATCAACCAAATGATGGACATGCGAAAAATCGACAAGGGACAGATGCAAATGCGCATGTGTGAAACCGACTTGATTGAATTTGTGGGCGACATCTATACACTCTTTGCCCATCAAGCAAAAGCAAAGAACATCAATTTTACTTATGAACACGACACCGACCATCTTCCCATTTGGATTGACCGAAGCAATTTCGACAAGGTGATTGTCAATATCATTTCCAATGCCTTTAAGTTCACCCCGCCCGGAGGAAACATCCGTATAGATGTTGCGCACGATGAGAATAATGCCAAAATTATCATCTACGACGATGGAGAAAAAATTCCCGAAGACAAGTTAAATCGCATTTTCGACAGATTCTACCAACTCCCTACGGCCACCAACGACCGTAACATGGGTACGGGAATAGGACTCGACCTTACACGTTCGCTCGTGGAACTCCACCATGGACAGATAGAAGCCCACAACAATGATGAAGGAAAGGGATGCCAATTCACTGTTACGCTTCCCTTAGGAAACGAGCACCTCATCGCTGATGAAATGATTGCCGAAGGCCAAGAACCGGTACAGACAAGTGCACTGCTCGAAGAGAGCCATGAAGACATTGAGGAAACAACACCCGTACTGAAGATGAAACAACAACAAAGCATTGTCATTGCAGAAGACGACGACGAGATTCGCGAATTCCTCATCTCACAACTGAAGGACGAATTCGATGTGACGGGATGCATCAATGGACTAGAAGCTCTCAAGGAAATTGCCAAGAAAAAACCCGATTTGGTGATATCAGACATCATGATGCCCGAATTGGACGGCAACACATTGTGCTCGAAAATCAAGTCTAACCCCAATACCAGCGATATGCCCGTGATTCTGCTCACGGCCAAGAACCGCGACGAAGACCAGTTGGAGGGTTTAGAAACCGGAGCTGACGCCTATATCGTGAAGCCTTTCAACATGGACATCCTTAAACGGACTATTGTCAATCTCATCAATACCCACCAGATGCTTCGCCTTAAATATGGAAGAAACGATCGACTGGAGGAGAAGGTGGACAATGTAAACATGAAATCGCCCGATGAAAAACTCTTGGAACGTGTGATGAGCGTTATCAACAAGAATCTCGACAACTCCGACCTGAGCGTTGACCGTATTGCCGATGAAGTGGGAATCAGTCGCGTACACCTGCACCGGAAGATGAAAGAACTCACCGGACAGACTCCTCACGATTTCAT
The DNA here is from genome assembly GCA_902783165.1 of uncultured Prevotellaceae bacterium. Classification (GTDB taxonomy): domain Bacteria; phylum Bacteroidota; class Bacteroidia; order Bacteroidales; family Bacteroidaceae; genus Prevotella. Next base: position 17,732 of record CACZPU010000117.1, on the reverse strand, counting down.
AAGAAACATCAGACTCAAACAAGCAGCACACTTGCTGACCAACCAGAATATGAACATTACTGAGGTGATGTATGCTTGTGGATTTAACAACTCGGCATCGTTCTCAACCATCTTTAAAAAATTCTACGGACTCTCTCCACGCGACTATATGAAAGAGCACAACAAAAAATCTTCCATGATGAGCAACAACTAACCCACTTTCTTGTAAAAAGAAGGGGTATTGGCACTTCATCTACAAGGATTTTAAAGGAAGAAAATGCTTTCATTTCCCATATTGAAGAGCAAGTCTAGAATAGAGAGGTTGGGGATGAACCCTTGTTTTTGTTGGTATACTTGATAATAGGGTCGCGATTCAAAACCATCGTCTGGTAAGGGATGTTTGGGACGGATTACCTCGCGGAAATCGTTGGCACAAAGGTGCTCGTATGTTTCAGTTACCCTTATTTCGGGACGGATGTCTAGCAATTGACACATGGTTAGAGTGATTGCCAAGTTGAAATCGAAAAGGAAATCCCATTTACGCTCAAAGAAGGGACGGATATCGTCCACGTAATAATCGAAGAAAGGACTGTCTCCATAGGCACTTTGGAGGGCATACCAATGAAGATGCCGCCAATTGCCATGGTCGGAGATGCGTATATCGCGCATTTGTTGCGAGCCGTTAGAGTGCTCAATGGGTATCGACAAGGCTTGAGTTCCATGTGTGGTGGCTATGATACAACGATTTCGAAAGGTCTGCTTGATAAAGCTATCGTGTTGCTCTATCAGGCAGACCTTATATCTGTTCAGTTTCTGGTACCACTGAATGGGACCGAAATAAGTTGACGAAAGGATGCAATCCATCAATCTCAATTGGCTTAGGTCAATGGGGTTGCCTATTTGATGTTGTCCACCCAACGGAACAACCTATTCCATCTGATACCGCCAAAGCCATGTCGGTCGGGATCGCTACTCCACCAGATGAAAATGGGCTTGCCCACGATGTGGTCTTCAGGCACAAATCCCCAATAGCGCGAGTCGGCTGAATTATGCCTGTTGTCGCCCATCATCCAATAGTAGTCCATCTTGAACGTATACTCGGTGGTTTCCTTTCCATTGATAAATATTTTGCCGTCACGTACTTCTAGCTGGTTATCTTCGTATACGCGAATGGGACGCTCATAAATGGCAATATTGTCGAGGTTGAGCTGGACGGTCTTTCCCTTGGCGGGAATCCATATCGGGCCATAGTTATCGCGTGTCCATCCCATATGTCCGTTAAGCGGATAAATGTCACTTGTAGAAGCATCTATATTGGGAGTGATAGACTCTACCAAGTCGGTGCGCTTCTTTAGCACGTCTACTGTATGCTTGGTCATTGGCATGAATCCAAACTTGTTGAGACTTGTCATGTCCTCCATGCTGATGCCGAGTTCCTTCATCATCTCATCGGGAATCATCTGCTTGAGTTTCATGCGGTAAGTGTATTGCACCTCGTCGGGCTCTTTGTTAGCCTTGCCGTCGGTGTACACGATATGGTTCTTTATTTGCAAGGTTTGCCCAGGGAGTCCCACACAACGTTTCACATAGTTCTCCCGACGGTCGGTGGGACGTGCTATCACGCTCCCGTACTCCGGTTTGTTCTCAAGAATGTAGCGTCTACCAAGAGCAAACTCCAGCTGATAGTAATCCCATCGTTGCTGGGCGGTTAGCGAGTCAAGATTAGGTTTGTTCTCCTCGGGAATCAGCTGACTTCCAAACGAGTGGCAAAGCAGATAGTAGTCGGCCGCTTGATATTGTGTATTGCTACAAAGTGAGTCGCCTGAAGGATAGTTGAACACCACAATATCGTTTTGTTTCACCTTACCCAATCCCTTTACGCGGCGATAGTCCCAATGGGGCCAGTCGAAATAGCTCTTGCATTCGAGCATTGGAAGGGTGTGTTGCGTGAGTGGCATAGTGAGTGGTGTTTGCGGTATACGTGGACCATAGCTTACTTTCGACACGAAGAGATAGTCGCCAGTGAGCAGAGATTTCTCCAACGAACTGCTGGGAATCACATAGTTTTGGAAAAAGAACTGATTAATGAAGTATACGGCCACCAAAGCGAACACCAGTGCGTCCACCCACGACATGACGAACTTGACTGGCCCTTCGCTATCTTTCCACCATTGCCATTTGATTTTCTTGGTGATATATATATCATAGATGAAAGGCACCACAAGTAGTCCCCACCACGATTTGACCCAATAGAGGAACAAAAGATAGAGTATGAGCACGCAGATGAACTTTGTCCATTGCACTTTCGGATTGAGTTTTTTCTTATTCTTGTCTATCATCTTCTTTAAAACTTAAACATATCATTTATGGTGAGCAAGCCCTGGTGTTCCTTGGTGTATTCGGCGGCAAGCACGGCCCCGAGGGCAAATCCACGACGATTGTGCGCATCGTGGCTGATAGTGATCATGTCTGCATCGCTATCGTAGCGAATGGTATGAATGCCAGGAACCTCTCCACGGCGCAGAGAGTCGATGCGAAGTGTTGATTTGTCATAGGGTTGGTTTTCTTGTCCCTTTACCCACGATTGCTTGCGCTGCATATTGTCGACAATATCCTCTGCCAAGGTAATGGCGGTTCCGCTTGGTGCATCTATTTTGTGTATATGGTGGGTTTCCTCCATGTGTACGTCGTATTGGCCGAAATTATTCATTATCTTTGCCAAATAGCGGTTCACGGCCGAGAAGATAGCCACCCCGATGGAGAAATTGGAAGCCCAGAAAAGAGTCTGCCCGCCCTCGGTGCAAAGCCTCTTCACATCGTCGGCATGGTCTTTCATCCAACCAGTACTGCCCGACACCACTTTCACGTTCTTGGCAAACGCCTTCAGATAATTGCCGTATGCCACATGAGGTGCGGTGAACTCGATGGCCACATCGGCCGAGGCGAAAGCATCGCTCTCAAACTCCTCTTGGTTGTCTATGTCGATGATACTCACAATCTCGTGTCCCCGGTCACGGGCAATCTGCTCTATCATCTTGCCCATCTTGCCGTAACCTATCAATGCTATCTTCATAATACACTATCGTTTATTGCTATGCAAAAGTAATGCAAATCATTCAATTGCACAAACTATTCAATGCTTTTTATTATTTTATCAATATTTTTTAATCGCCATCTGTTTAAAGGTCAAACAATTTCTGCTCCATGAGGTTATTCCAAGCAAGCAAGTGAGTCTACTATCGGGGATAGACTGAGTTAGGATAAAAAACAACAAAGAGCGCTGGTGTAAACATATTGTACAAAAAGGCCGCCAGCATCGGTGCTTTTTTTGACTTAAGAGTCGAATTATTTCTTTGTTTGTGAAAAAATGAGTAGCTTTGCACCACTGGATTATATCGTAATACCATGGAACAACTACTGCATTATTGTTGGAAACACAAGATTCTACCATTAAATGAGTTGGAAACAACCGACGGGCAACCCGTAGAAGTAATCGACCCGGGACTTCACAACCACCATGCAGGTCCCGATTTTTTCAATGCAAAGGTGAAAATCAACGGCACGCTTTGGGTGGGCAACGTGGAAATACACCAGAAATCGTCCGACTGGTATGTTCACGGTCACGATCATGATGCCGCCTACGACAATGTTGTGTTGCACGTGGTGGGCACGGTCGATACTGATGTCAAGACCTCCAGCGGCCATTTCCTTCCGCAAGTGAGAATTGAAGTACCGACGTCGGTCAAAGATCACTACGAAGAATTGTTGGCCACCGACAACTATCCTCCCTGCTACCGAATCATTCCCTCACTCCCCAGGCTTTTGGTTCACTCGTGGACAAGCGCCTTGCAAACCGAGCGCCTCGAACAGAAGACCGAAGCCATACTCCGACGAGTGGAACTTTGCAACGGTTCTTGGGAGGCGGGATATTTCATGACCTTGGCACGCAATTTCGGTTTCGGTGTCAACGGAGACGCCTTCGAAACATGGGCGAAATGCATTCCAATGACAAGTGTTGCCCATCATCGCGACGACCTGTTCCAGGTAGAAGCCATCTTCATGGGGCAAGCCGGTTTGCTCGAGCTCTCCACAATTCCAGAGCGGTACCAGCAGGAAGCACTCAAGGAAGGCTATTTCACCAAACTCCGGAACGAATACCTCTACCTGGCACATAAATTCTCCCTACAACCCATGGATTCAAGCATATGGCGGTTCCTCAGGCTACGACCTCAAAACTTCCCCCATATACGCATCTCGCAAATGGCCAATCTCTACCATCAGCAGAAAGCCTCCCTAAGCTCGCTCGTGGAATGCACAACCACCGAACAACTCATGAGCATACTAACCACCCACGTCACTCCTTATTGGGAGACACACTACACCTTTGGAAGTACCAGTTGCATGACGGAAAAATACATCTCGCCCGCCTCGCTGAACCTGCTCATCATCAACACCGCCATTCCCATGCTCTTCGCCTACGGGCGACACCAGCGCAAAGACAAACTTTGCGACCTGGCGTTCGACTTGCTTGAACAACTCAAGGCTGAGAACAACTACATCGTGAGAATGTGGCAACAATGCGGACTGCAAGTATCCAACGCGGGCGATAGCCAGGCACTCATCCAACTCAAGAAGGAATATTGCGACAAGAAAGATTGTCTGAGATGTCGTTTCGGCTACGAATACCTGAAGCAAAAAGCCTGACCGCCTGATGTCATTTTTCTTTCAAGAGATTTGGCTTTCTTTTATTTTTCAATTAATTTTGCAACAAATTGACAAGCATGGACTTCATATTCGAAACAAGAATGATGGTTCGCGATTACGAATGCGACATAGAAGGTATTGTAAACAACGCCAACTATCTTCACTACATGGAGCACACGCGCCATCTGTTCCTCAAAGAGCGCGGGTTGAGTTTTGCCGACATGCACGCCAAGGGTGTTGATGCCGTGGTGGCTCGCATGAACTTGCAGTTCAAAGTGCCTTTACGTTGCGACGACGAGTTTATTTCGCGCCTGGCATTGAAGAAGGAAGGCATCAAATACATTTTCTATCAGAACATCTATCGAGCCGATGACGAGAAACTATGTCTGCGCGCATCGGTTGAATTGGTTTGCCTGGTCAACGGCCGACTGGGCGAGAGCGCGGAGTATGACCGTGCCCTGCTGGGTGAGTCGCTTTAATCTTTCAAGCTACACAACATGAATCAGGAAATAACAGACATACTATACACCCTGGCGCTCACACGCATCAACTATTTCCATTTGGCTGGACTCAGGCAACTATACATGCAATTGGGAAGCGCCACAGCCATCTTTGAGAACCGAAACAACATTCGCGACATCATACCCGATGCATCGCCCAAACTCATTCATGGTCTGCAAAATATTGACGAACCTCTGAAACGAGCAGAAGCAGAACTGGAATATGACCTTGCACACGACATTCTACCCATTCCCTTGAACGATGCAAACTATCCGCAAAGACTCAAAGAGTGCGACGACGCCCCCTTGCTTCTGTTCTACAAAGGCAACGCCAACCTCAATCAGCAACGAGTAATCAACATCGTGGGCACTCGCCACTGCACTATCTACGGACAAGAACTTGTCAGACAATTCGTTGCCGACTTGCGCCAGCTTTGCCCACATGTGCTCGTGGTGAGCGGAATGGCCTATGGTGTTGACATCAACGCCCACCGGCAAGCGCTCCAAAACGGATACGAGACCGTGGCCGTACTTGCTCATGGACTCGACAATCTCTATCCGCCACGCCACAAGCCCACCGCTGATGCCATGCTCCATCAAGGGGGCCTGCTCACAGAATTCTTCACACAGACCAATGCCGACAAGATGAATTTCGTGAGACGCAACCGCATTGTGGCGGGCATGAGCGACGCATGTATTCTCGTGGAGTCGGCCGTTCATGGCGGAGGGCTCATCACCGCACGTTTGTCGCGTGGGTACAACCGCGATGTGTTCGCATTTCCCGGGCGTGTTAACGACACCTATTCTGAAGGGTGCAATCAACTTATCTTCAACAACGGAGCCACACTCATCACCAAGGCCGAGGATTTTGTCAACGCCATGGGGTGGACCAACGACTCTCTCCTTGCCAAAGCACAAAAGAAAGGTATCGAACGAAATCTCTTTCCCAACCTCTCGCCCGACGAGACAAGCATCGTACAAGCGCTCAAGGAAGAGAACGACCAGCAAATCAACATGCTTTCCGTTAAGGCCAACCTGCCCATTGCACAAACCACCGCCTTGCTTTTCGAACTCGAGATGAAGGGCATCATAAGAACAATGGCCGGTGGCTGCTATCACCTCATCGACTAAAATAAACAAACACTAAATGGGACGTTCAACATGACAATAGGAAACATCCAATTCAGAGACCACCCGCTCTTTCTCGCACCCATGGAAGATGTTACCGACATTGGGTTCCGCCTACTATGCAAGAGGTTCGGAGCAGCCATGGTTTATTCTGAGTTCGTCAGCGCCGAGGCTTTGGTACGCTCGGTGAAAAGCACCATCAGCAAACTCACCATCGCCAACGAAGAACGCCCCGTGGGAATTCAGATTTACGGGCGAGACGTGCCCCAGATGGTGGAAGCCGCACGCATCGTTGAGGCAGAAGCACATCCCGATGTTATCGACCTTAACTTCGGCTGCCCTGTCAAGAAAGTGGCTGGCAAGGGCGCAGGTGCGGGAATGCTCCAAAACATTCCCTTGCTCTTGGACATTACGAGCCAAGTGGTGAAGGCCGTCAACACGCCTGTCACGGTGAAAACCCGCCTTGGCTGGAACCAAGAACAACTTATCATCACGCAACTGGCCGAGCAACTGCAAGACTGTGGTATACAGGCACTTACCATTCACGGGCGCACACGCTCGCAGATGTATACTGGTGAAGCCGATTGGACACTCATTGGCGAGGTAAAGAACAACCCACGAATCCACATCCCCATCATTGGCAACGGCGATATCACCACTCCTGAGCAAGCGCGACAGGCTTTCAACCGCTATGGAGTAGATGCGGTGATGATTGGACGTGCCACCTTCGGCCGACCGTGGATATTCAAGGAAATCTCCGACTATCTCAACGCTTGCAAGGGCAACCTGGCAGAAATGCCCGACGAAAATGCCCTCGCACAACTGCCAACACTCTCCTTCTCGGAGAAACTCGACATTCTCATCGAGCAGTTGCACATCAACATCGAGCGCATCAACGCCATCAAAGGCGGTGACGAGCGCGAAAATGAATACCGCGGCATTCTGCATACAAGGCGCCATCTGGCGGCAAGTCCCATCTTCAAAGGCATTCCCGACTTCCGTTCCACACGCATCGCCATGCTCCGCGCTGAGAACACCACCGACTTGCTGGCCATTCTCGAGGACATTCGCCAACGACTTGCATAGTGGTTCCACTTACAGAAACGCTTCTTAAACAGTATTTACAGCATTTGGAAACAATACATATATATTATAAAGAAATATCATTTCAATATGCGAAACTATCCTAACATCAGACAATTGTTCCGTGGTTCACTGCCACCAATACGGAAAACAATGATGATGGCTGTCGTGCTCTTGGTCTTCGCCAACATACAGGCTGCCGAACCTTTCGTGAACTTTGCAAAAGGCGATTGGCTTCTCAACAAGAACAATGTGATAAACATCTGCGTTGACAACAACGACCAAAGAGGAATTTCCATTGCCGTTGACAATTTACGAAACGACCTGAAGAAAGTGTGCGGAGCTGAGGTGCGGCTCTCCGAAATGAGTGAGGCCGACATCGTGGTGGGCTCTCTCGGGCATTCCAAACCGCTCGAACAATTGGCAAAGGGCAAGAGCATAGACCTCACCCCACTCAAAGGCAAGAGCGAAACCTATCTGATTGCCGCCGCCGACCAAAGGCTCGTCATTGCGGGAAGCGACCGCCGCGGAACCATCTTCGGCATTTACGAATTGTCGCGCCAGATAGGAGTCTCGCCATGGTACTATTGGGCAGACGTACCCATTGCCCACCACGACAACATCTTCATCAACAAAGGTGTGTTTACCGATGGGCAGCCAGCCGTCAAATACCGTGGCATTTTCCTCAACGACGAGGCACCGTGCCTCACATCGTGGGTGAAAAACACCTTCGGAACCGAATATGGCGGACATGAGTTCTACGCCAAGGTGTTTGAACTCATACTCCGACTCAAGGGCAACTTCCTCTGGCCGGCCATGTGGGGATGGGCTTTCTATGCTGACGACCCAGAGAACAGCCGTGTGGCCGATGAAATGGGCGTTGTGATAGGCACCTCTCACCACGAGCCAATGGCGCGCAACCACCAAGAGTATGCTCGCAAACGCCAACAATGGGGAGCATGGAACTACCGCACCAACAAGCAACAACTCGACCGGTTCTTCCGCGAGGGAATAGAGCGCATGAAAGGAACCGACGACGTGGTGACCATTGGTATGCGAGGCGATGGAGATGAAGCCATGAGTGCCGAGGCCGACACTCGTCTGCTCGAGGAAGTGGTGAAAAACCAGCGCCGCATCATCGAGGAAGTTACTCACAAGCCCGCCAAGGAGACACCACAGGTGTGGGCTCTCTACAAAGAAGTGATGGACTACTACGATGCGGGAATGAAGGTTCCCGATGATGTCATTTTCCTTCTTTGCGACGACAACTGGGGCAATGTGCGCCGTGTACCGCTCACCGACAAGGAGAAAAAGCACAAAGGTGGCTGGGGACTCTACTACCATGTGGACTATGTGGGAGCGCCTCGCAACTCCAAGTGGCTCAACGTGACACCCGCCCAAAACATGTGGGAGCAACTCTCGCTCGCCTCACAATATGGTATCGACAAGATGTGGATTCTCAATGTGGGCGACCTGAAGCCTATGGAATACCCCATCCAGTTGTTCATGGACATGGCGTGGAACCCCTCGGTGTGCAACATCACTAATGTGTCTTCCGACGGTGACAAAAGCCTCAACGTGGCCGACATTCGGGAGCACGAACGCGCCTTCTGCCAGTCTTGTTTCGGGGAACAACAAGCAGCGCAAGCAGCAAGCCTGCTCGACCGTGTGTCGAAACTCAACGGAAGATGCACCGCCGAGATGCTCGACCACACCACCTACACACTCGACGAATGGCCCCAAGTGGTGGCCGACTACACTCAGATGGAGGCTGAGGCTCTCGAACAATTCTCCTCACTACGTGCCGACCAGCGCGACGCCTACCGGCAAATCATACTCTTCCCCATCCAAGCCATGGCAAACATCTACCGGCTCTACCAAGCCGTGGCCATGAACCGACACTTGGCAAAGATGGGCAACCCCGAGTGCAACGTTTGGGCCGACAAGGCCGAACAAGCCTTCAAGCGCGACTCCCTGCTCAGCGCCTACTACAACCACCAGATGGCCAACGGGAAATGGAAGGGCATGATGACCCAAAAGCATATAGGCTACCGCTCGTGGAACGACGATTTCGCACCCCACGACGTAATGCCCCATGTGACTAGAATGGCCGACAACGTGGGCAACAACCTCTTCGAGGAAACCAGTGGAGCCGTCATCATCGAGGCAGAGCACTTCCACAGCCAGCAGAATGCCGATGGTCTGCAATGGACTCTTATACCGGGCATGGGGCGAACGCTAAGCGGCCTGAGCCTACAACCTTACACCACCCCCGTCCCTCAACAAGGCGGACCGCGACTGGAATACAAGTTCAACACCAACCATCCCGTCAAGAATGTCTATGTCGTTGTCAAATCGACACTCGACTTCCAAAACAAGGGCGGCCATCGGTTCCGTGTCACCATCGACGACCAGCCACCCTATGAGTGCAATTTCAACCGCCTGCTCAACGAGCAACCCGACAACATCTATAGCATCTACTACCCCACCGTGGCGCGCCGTGTGGTGGCCAATGCCATTCCCTTGCAAGCACCTGCAGGCACGCACACACTCACCATAGAGCCTCTCGACCCGGCCATCGTGTTCGAGAAGATTGTGGTTGATTGCGGAGGCTACAAGCCCCATCCCTACCTCTTCGGCAAGGAAAGTATGCGCAAGAAAGAATAGTGGGCGAGATTCATTTGAACAACAATACACCAAAGCGAAGTGTTTGCTTTGGAAAAGGACAAGAGAGAGGCGTGACCATCAACGGCCACGCCTTCCTAATTAAAAATAAATATTTAATAAGCACAATGTAAATATTTTCCTCTACAAAAACAAACGTGTTTGTCTTATTTCGGATAATCCGACTATTTGTTTTCCTGATAGTATTTCAGTCCACGTTTCACGTTCTCTTTCACCGCGTCGCTCGACATGGTGGCTCCGGTCACACCGTCCACTTTCATCTTGATAGCCTTTGAAACCTTCTTGCCATCCCACTTGCCAAGCACCTCGTTCTTCACTTTCACCCAGTATTTGGGAGTTTCCTGATTGCGCAAAGCCTCCACTTTCACCACTTTGTCGCCCTTCACATGAATCTTCAGCGGTGTGGTGTTGCGATAGCCTTTCACATCAGAAGCCAGAGTGGTGGTGTTCACCACATAGGTGCCATCGGCCATCTTCGTGATGACCGAGTCGTCAGCGCGCCCTGCAACGGCGCTTTGTATGGCTGTAGCGGCCAGCAGCATCATGATGCCGCAAAGCGTTTTGTTGAGCCTTTTTCTGTTCATTTTGTCTTAGTCTATATGTGATATTTCGCGGCAAAAGTAATGCTTTTCTTTCAAAAAGAGTTGAGCCGCGGTCATAAATAATGTTATTTTTTGTTTTCCTCGGTTACAACATCTCCATCGAACGAGATGGGCTGTCGGTTTCTCGAGTCCACATGTACTGTCGACTTTCCGTTGGCGAACACCTCGAACATATAGGTATAGATGTCCTCGTCGTTGTACACCTGCACGTAGATGCGCCTCAAGTTGCGACTTCCCTCCACTTCCTTGTAGTTCTTCAAAGGCGCCTCGAAGTTGAGCGCCTTGCCTCCTCCGTAGGGCACCGAGTAGGCTCTTCCCATATAAGGCAGGTACGAGATGAGCGAGTCGTTGCGCACCTCCACAGAGTAGTACGACGACAATTGTCTTGCGGGATAGGTGTGTGGGTGCATCATGTCCACTTCTATCTTGAAGTGTCGGTTGTCGAGCATTTCCTTCACCTTCATTTCCTGTATTCTTTTGCGCTCGGCTTTTGACAGAGAGTCGGTGTTGGCCGTTCCGCACGCCGTCATGAGTGCCATCGTGGTTCCTATGGCCAAGAGGGCCACTGCAAACCTTTGCTTCAAAAATGTTCTCATATCGTTGCTCCTTCTGTGTTACAATGGGGTTATAGGTGTCAGCTGATGATCGTGCTTTCAGGGTGGTGAATGACCGATGGATGAGTGATAATCACCCTTTTCACGCCTTCGTCGATGGCTTGGAAAGCATTTTCGAGTTTGGGAATCATACCTCCCGACACAACACCTTCGCTCACCAACTGCTTGAAACTATCCCGGTTGATGGTTGGAATGGCGCTTTGCGGGTCTTCGGGGTTGCGCAACACGCCCATGTGCTCGAAGGTGTAGACGAGCGTCACCTCGTAATGTTTGGCCAGCGCCCTTGCCGTTTGGCTTGCGATGGTGTCGGCGTTGGTGTTGAGGAGCGTACCGTTTCCGTCGTGTGTCAATGGCGCCATGACGGGTGTAATGCCCTCGCGAATGAGTTTGGCAAGTGTCAGTCCGTCTGTATGGTCCACATCGCCCACGAATCCGAAGTCAATGTCGTTGACAGGCGGTCGTTTGTGCGCTTTCATCACGTTGATGTCTGCGCCGGTGAGCCCGAGCGCATTCACGCTCCTTGCCTGAAGCATGGCCACGAGGTTTTTGTTCACAAGCCCGCCGTACACCATGGTCACCACCTGCAGCATGTCCTTGTCGGTGATGCGCCTGCCGTTCACCATACGGCTCTCCAAGCCCAGTTTTCCGGCTATGTCGGTGGCTTTCCTCCCTCCTCCATGCACGAGCACTTTAGAGCCTTCAATGGCGCAGAAGGCTTCCATCAGCACATTTAGTTGTTGTGGGTCTTCCACAATGGCCCCGCCCACCTTCACAACAGTCAACTTCTCCATGGTCGGTATGTATTTATGATGTTTTTTATTCTAGTCAACCTATCTTCCGAAAGACAGTTCCGTCGGTGTCGCCCCTGCTGAACGTATTGCTTCCGTCGTCAGGGCTTAAGCCTGTCACTCCAGGTAAGTGTATCCGTAGAGGCCCGAACGATAGTTGCTCAAGAACTCTTTTCCCTCCTCGAGTGTGATTTTGTTCTGCTTCACGCTCTTTGCCACCCAGACCTCTAGTTGACGCACCAGTTTCTTGGCGTCGTACTGCACGTAGTCGAGCACCTCAGCCACGGTTTCTCCGTCGATTATCTGGTCAATGTGGTAGTGGCCGTCTTTCACGCTGATGTGCACGGCATTGGTGTCTCCGAAGAGGTTGTGCATGTCGCCAAGTATTTCTTGGTAGGCTCCCACGAGGAACACTCCCAGATAGTAGTTCTCGTTCTTGCGCAGAGCGTGTACGGGCAAAGAGTGAGAGTTGATGCGATTGGTGACGAAATTGGCAATTTTTCCATCGCTGTCGCACGTAATGTCCTGTATGGTTGCGTTTCTTGTAGGCCGCTCGTCGAGTCTTTGTATAGGCATGATGGGGAACAGTTGGTCTATGGCCCACGAGTCGCTCAGGCTTTGGAAGAGTGAGAAGTTGCAGAAGTATTTGTCTGCCAGCAACTTATCGATGTTCATGAGTTCCTCAGGAATGTGCTTGAGTCCTTTGGTGAGGATGTTTATCTCGTGGCAAACGCTCCAGTACATAGCCTCAATCTCCGCCCTTGTCTTGAGGTCTACGATACCGTGGCTGAACAGGTCGAGCACCTCTTCGCGTATCTGTTCGGCGTCGTGCCAGTCTTCGAGCACGTTTCTTGGCGAGAGATTGTCCCAGATGTCATAGAGGTCTTTCACCAGCTGGTGTGAGTTTTCGTCGGGTTCGAACTCGTCGGGCATTTCGGGCAGTGAGGCTGTTTCGAGCACGTCAATGACGAGCACGCTGTGGTGAGCAGCCAGCGAGCGTCCGCTCTCAGTGATGATGTTGGGGTGCGGCAGATTGTTTTTGTTGGCAGCCTCCACAAAGGTGTAGATGCAGTCGTTGACATACTCCTGAATGCTATAGTTCACCGAGCTTTCGCTTGATGGTGAGCGAGTGCCGTCGTAGTCCACTCCGAGTCCACCTCCGCAATCCACGAAATCGACGTTGTAGCCCATTTTGTGGAGCTGTATATAGAATTGTGAAGCCTCTCTGAGTGCGGTCTGAATTCGTCTTATCTTGGTTATCTGGCTTCCGATGTGGAAGTGTATGAGCCTGAGGCATTGGCGCATTCCCTTCTTGTCGAGCAGTTCCAGTGCGTCGAGCAGTTCGGCGCTTGTGAGTCCGAACTTGGAAGCGTCTCCTCCGCTCTCCTCCCATTTTCCGGAGCCCGAAGAAGCGAGTTTGATGCGAATGCCAATGTTGGGCATCACGTTGAGTTTCTTGGCCACCTTGGCGATGATTTCCAGTTCGTTTCGTTTCTCCACGACGATAAAGATCTGCTTGCCCATTTTCTGCGCCAGCAAGGCGAGCTCTATGTAGCTTTGGTCTTTGTATCCGTTGCAGATGATGATGGAGTCGCTCTGGCACTGCATGGCAATGACCGCATGAAGTTCTGGTTTGGAGCCGGCCTCCAGTCCGAGGTTGAATTTCTTTCCGTGGGAGATGATTTCCTCCACCACGGGTTGCATCTGGTTCACCTTGATGGGGTAGACCACGTAGTTCTCTCCCTTGTAGTTGTATTCCTCGCTCGCTTTTTTGAAGCAGCTCCATGTCTTTTCGATGCGGCTGTCGAGAATGTCGGGGAATCTGAGCAGCACCGGCGATGTCACATCGCGCAAGGCCAGTTCGTCCATCACTTCTCGCAGGTCTATCTGCGTGGTGTCCTTGCAGGGAGTCACATAGACGTTTCCCTGTTCGTTGATGCCGAAATAGGAGGTGCCCCACCCGTTGATGTTGTAGAGCTCCTTCGAGTCGTCAATAGTCCATTTTTTCATTGTTCCTTGGTGGTGTGTGGGTTGATGAGTTGGCGGATGTGCTCCACCGTGGTTTTAATCTTGTCGTAGTCGTCGAGAAGTGTCACGTCCACCACGTGTTGGGCTTTCGTGTAGTATTGTTCCCGTTGGGCCAGCTGCTGACTGATGAATCGGAGCAGTTCGTCGTCACTCTTTCCTTTGAGCAGCGGTCGTTCCACCTTGGCCATCTTGAGGTGCTTGTAGAGCACTTCTGGAGTTGCCTTGAGGTAAACGGTGTGGCCTTGTCTGTTGAGGTATTCCATGTTGTCGAAGAAGCAGGGTGTTCCTCCTCCGCAGCTGACGATGACGTTTTCGAACTCCGCCACCTCGTGGAGCATGTTGTACTCCATTTGCCGGAACGCCTCCTCTCCCCTTTCGGCGAATATTTCGGCCACCTTCTTTCGCATGCGGTTTTGTATGTACCAGTCGAGGTCGTAGAAAGTCATTCCGAGTGCTTTTGCGAGTGCGTTGCCCACGGTGGTCTTTCCGGCGCCCATGTAGCCTACAAGGATTATTCTTTCCATGTGAGTTTTGTGGTGGTTGTCAGCATTTATTGCTTCTTCTTGGCGTCTTGGTTTTCAATCACCTCCATGCACTCTGCGGCGGTCAGCTCGGCGGCTTTGTTCTGCATGGCTTTGGGCAGTCGGTAGTTCTTGCCGTTGTAAGCCAGGTAGATGCCGTATTTACCGTTCATCACCTCGAGTCCTGGCTGCTCGTCGAATGCCTTCAAGTGGCGTGCGTCGTCTTCCTTGCGCTTGTTTTCCACCAGTTGTATGGCGCGCTCGAGTGTCACTCCCAGCGGGTCTTCGTTCTTGGGAATGCTCACGAATTTCTTGTTGTGCAGCACATAGGGTCCGAATCGTCCGGAGCCAATCACCACGTCGCTGCCTTCGAATTGTCCCAGTGTGCGCGGCAGTTTGAAGAGCTCCAGTGCCTCGTCGAGCGTCATGCTCTCCATGCTCCTGCCCGACGGCAGCTGTGCGAAGCGTGGCTTCTCCTTGTCGTCGGCGGCACCTATCTGCACCACGGGTCCGAATCGTCCTATCTTCACGAACACGGGCTGTCCGCTCTTGGGGTCGTTGCCCAGCAGTCGCTCTCCGGCCTTGTGCTCCTCGCGTGCGTTGATGGTCTTCTCCACGACTGGTTCGAAGTTCTTGTAGAATTTCTTGATCATGGCAGCCCACTGCTTCTTGCCCTCGGCAATCTGGTCGAACTCCTGCTCCACCTTGGCGGTGAAGTTGTAGTCCATGATGGTGGGGAAGTATTTCATCAGGAAGTCGTTCACCACGAGTCCGATGTCGGTAGGCAGCAGCTTGCCCTTGTCGCTTCCGGCCATCTCCTTGCGTGTCTTGCTGCTTATCTTGGTGCCTTGCAAGGTGTCGACGGTGAATTTGCGCTCCTCGCCTTTCTTGTCGCCTTTCTGCACATACTCGCGCTGCTGAATGGTGGAGATGGTGGGCGCATAGGTTGACGGGCGCCCGATGCCCAGTTCTTCCAGTTTGTGTACGAGGCTTGCCTCGTTGTATCTCAGCGGTCCCTGGCTGTAGCGCTCAGTGGCTGTGATAGTGCGCCTCACGAGCTTGTCGCCCTCCTTCATCGGCGGCAGCACATTCGACTGTTCCTCGTTGCCCTCCTCGTCGTCGACCGACTCGCGGTAGACTTTGAGGAAACCGTCGAAGTTCACCACTTCGCCTTGTGCCACGAACAGCTCACTGGTTCCTGCCACACCGATGTTCACTGTGGTCTTCTCTATCTGTGCATCGGCCATCTGGCTGGCTATGGTGCGCTTCCAAATCAGGTCGTAGAGCCGGCGCTCCTGCGAGGTTCCCTCTATCTCGGTGGCGCTCATGTAGGTGGGTCGGATGGCTTCGTGCGCCTCTTGTGCCCCCTTCGAACTGGTGTGGTAGTTGCGTGTCTTGCTGTATTCTGCGCCCCAGAGGCGTGTTATCTCGTCGCGGCTGGTGCCCAGGCAGAGTGTGGATAGATTCACCGAGTCGGTACGCATGTAGGTGATGTGTCCGCTCTCATAGAGTCGCTGAGCCACCATCATGGTCTGGCTCACGGTGAATCCGAGTTTGCGGGCGGCCTCCTGTTGGAGTGTCGATGTGGTGAACGGTGGTGCCGGTGTGCGCTTGAGTGGTTTCTTGCTCACCGAGGCCACTGCAAAGGTGGCGTTCTTGCACTTCTCCAAGAAGGCTATGGCCTCGTCGTGTGTCTTGAATCTGACGTCGAGCTCTGCCTTCACTTCCGACTGCGAACCGTCGGCGTTCATCAGCCCGAACACGCCGTTCACGCGGTAGTAGGGCTCACTTACAAACGACTGTATCTCGCGCTCGCGCTCCACTATGAGTCGCACGGCTACGCTCTGCACGCGACCGGCCGAGAGGGCGGGCTTCACCTTGCGCCACAACACCGGCGAGAGCTTGAATCCCACCAGGCGGTCCAACACGCGGCGGGCCTGCTGGGCGTTCACAAGGTTCATGTTCACCCTTCGGGGCTCCTCAATGGCGCGAAGAATGGCAGGTTTCGTAATCTCGTGGAACACAATGCGGTTGGTGGTACTCTCGTCGAGCCCGAGCACCTCGCACAAGTGCCATGAAATGGCCTCTCCCTCGCGGTCTTCATCGGAAGCCAGCCAAACGGCCTTTGCCTTGCTGGCCTGACTCTTCAGCTCGCTCACCAGCTTCTGTTTCTCCTCGGGCACCTCATAGTCAGGCTCCAGCGAGTCCATGTCGATGCTTATCTCTTTCTTCTTCAGGTCGCGGATATGACCGTAGGAAGACATCACCTTATACTCCTTTCCCAGAAATTTCTCAATTGTCTTGGCCTTGGCCGGGCTCTCGACAATCACCAGATTTTGTTGCATATATCTATTCAATTTTTAATATGGGGCTGCAAAATTATGTAAAACTTTTCCATACACCTTATTATATAGATATAATTTTAGATTTTTTAACCAAAGCCGACCTTACCGCCATTCACTTCTTCATCGCACCCCGTCTTGTTTCTCCGACACCCTCACCTGCTCATGTGTTGCTTGCCATCGCTCACCGCCCCTTCCCATTCGCTTGGCAACTTGCTTCATCGCACCCGCCTGTTCTCTCACCACCTGCTTGCTTGTTGCTTGCCAACGCTCGTTGTCCTCTTCCGATTCGCTTGGCAACTTGCTTCGTCGCACCACGCTCACACGCTTCAAAAATAACATTTGTTCACAACACCCTCGTTCTCCCGACTTCATCTCTCAGCACCCGCTGGCGCCCCTCCCCCTTTTTACTCTCAATTTGCAAAATAATAGTACTCACAATTTTCAATTCCTCCCATCACCCTGGAGCGTCCTCCGAATGATTTCCCCCTTCATACAGCACTTTCAACACAGCCACCATGCTCCCCCATTCTTACGCCCACTCGCAACCAACACACCTACACCACTCGACTGCAAAATTACGACGAAACACTCACACCACCAAAAATGGGAGTCTGTAGCGTGTGAAAATCTGTTAATAAAACAACAAAATACTCTTAAAAAATGCAAACGCCCCATTCAGCCTTTTTCAGGCATATTTTTGGCCCCGCCGAACAGTGCATTTACAATTCGTCTTCAATGTTTGTCCCGCGTCCCAT
>CACZPU010000116.1 GCA_902783165.1 uncultured Prevotellaceae bacterium | reverse complement strand
GCGAAACCTTATCTTTCACAAGGCGAAACCTTATCTTTCACAAAGCAAAACCTTATCTTTCACAAGGCGAAACCTTATCTTTCACAAGGCAAAACCTTATCTTTCACAAAGCAAAACCTTATCTTTCACAGGGCGAAACCTTATCTTTTACAAAGCAAAACCTTATCTTTCACAAGGCAAAACCTTATCTTTCACAAGGCGAAACCATATCTTTCACAAGGTGAAACCTTATCTTTTGAAGCCAAAAAAATCATTGATGGGTTTATAAGGATTGGAAATCGTATTTGCACATTTGAAAAAATGGAAATATCTGACGACGTGCCCGATTTGGGCAAGTTAAATTTTGTCATTCCGACAAAAAAACGTAACTTTGCACAAGCATATGCATAATGACAGGAGTACAAGATATTGACACATCTTTTCGTACCTGAAAATGGCATAAAAGGCTATGGTCTCTTTCCTGACAAAACACTCCATCGCTGACGGTGGGAAAAGAGAGGTGGACCCCGTTCCAAAAGCCATAGTTGCAGCAACACCTGCAATGCCCAATGGTGGTTCCAAGGAACAGATACCGATTATCAAGTCAAGACACTGAAACAATAAAAAAATGAAACATACATTAGTATATAAATGGCTGTACGCCCTCGGCAAATATATCTTGCTCATGGGACGCACATTCTCTGCACCCGAGCGCATGCGCATGTTCATGAAGAAGTATGTGAAGGAAATGCAGGCACTTGGCGTTGACAGTATCGGCATTGTGCTACTCATTTCTTTCTTCATTGGAGCCGTCATCTGTATCCAGATGAAAGTGAACATAGAAAGTCCGTGGATGCCACGTTGGGTGGCCGGCTACACCACGCGCGAAATCATGCTCCTCGAGTTCTCCAGCAGTATCATGTGCCTTATCCTGGCAGGCAAGGTGGGTAGCAACATTGCATCAGAATTGGGAACGATGCGCGTCACACAGCAGATTGACGCATTGGAAATCATGGGCGTGAACTCTGCAGAATATCTCATCCTGCCCAAGATTCTGGGCATGGTTACGATGATGCCCTTCCTTGTGGTATTCTCTTCGGCTATGGGTATTGTCGGTGCATACGCCACGTCGTACATCGGTCATCTGATGCCTCCCGAGGATCTCACGCTCGGACTTACCCACGATTTCATTCCTTGGTTTCTATGGATGAGCATCATCAAGAGTCTTGTTTTCGCGTTTATCATCAGTAGCGTATCAAGCTATTGCGGCTATACGGTGGAAGGCGGTTCTGTGGAAGTGGGCGAGGCAAGCACCAATGCCGTGGTGACATCCAGTGTGCTTATACTTTTTTCCGATGTGTTCCTTACACATTTGCTGTCGTAGAAACAAGAAACTAAAGTCTGGCAAGAAATGATTGAAATCAAGCATCTATATAAATCGTTCGAGGACAAAGACGTATTGCAGGACATCAATGCCGTCTTTGAAAACGGAAAGACCAACCTCATCATCGGCCAGAGCGGTAGTGGAAAAACCGTGCTGATGAAAAACATTGTGGGACTGCTCGACCCCACCAGTGGAGAAATACTCTACGACGGACGCGATTTCGTGGCCATGTCGAAACGTGAGAAAGTGATGCTTCGGCGCGAGATGGGCATGATATTCCAAAGTGCTGCCCTGTTCGACTCGATGTCGGTACTTGAAAATGTGATGTTCCCACTCGACATGTTCTCCAACAAGAACTATCGCGAGCGAGTGAAACGTGCCCAAGAGTGCCTCGAACGTGTAAACCTGAAAGATGCCGGCAACAAGTATCCGGGCGAAATATCGGGAGGTATGCAAAAGCGCGTGGCCATTGCACGAGCCATCGCTCTGGAGCCCAAGTACCTATTCTGCGACGAACCGAACTCCGGACTTGACCCGAAAACATCGCTAGTCATTGACGACCTCCTCCACAGCATCACGAAAGACATGGAAATAACCACCATCATCAATACGCACGACATGAACTCGGTGATGGGTATCGGTGAGAATATCATCTTCATTTACAAAGGACAGGCAGCCTGGACAGGAAACAAAGACCAAATCATGACTTCCACCAACAAGAAACTCAACGACTTTATCTTTGCCAGCGACTTGTTCAAGAAAGTGAAGGAAGAAATGACAGGCTCAAAGTAGAACGGAAAAATAGACTGACGCTCCTTCCAGAAGTCCCCTTTCACTCCTTCAAAATCCCTTTCAGCAAGTAAGTGGCATTCTGATTACGTGCCACACCAGCAGTAATCTTGTAGGTGTAGGTAATCTTATCGCTCAGACTGATTTCAAAACAATAGTTGTGAAAACGGTCGGGATGTTCGTCTTCGAGTGTTGAAAGCCCCAAGTCGTGAGTGGCCACAACGCCCGTTACAGCCATTTTGCTGATTTCCTCCAAGAAGAGGCGCGAGCCATTGAGTTTGTCCAGCGAATTGGTTCCTTTTAAAATCTCGTCAAGAATGATGAGTGTGTTGCCTTGCCTTCTACACTCTTCTATCAGTTGCCTCAACCTCAACAACTCTGCATTGAAAAAAGAAATGCCACGTGAGAGGTTGTCTGTGGTGCGCATGCTGGTGAAAAGAGAATACAGCGACACCCGCAACCCACGGGCAAACACCGGCATTCCGTTCAGAGCCAAGACATAGTTGACACCCAACGCCCGCAAGAACGTACTTTTTCCTGCCATGTTGGCTCCTGTGACAATATAATAATGTAGATGCTTGATGGAGAAATCGTTACACACGGCTTTATCTCCGAGGAAAGGATGCCAGATTTGGCTAGCATCATAGACCAGTTCCTTGCTGTCGACCAATTCCGCCTGGGCTGCTGCCGGTTCATTATAGCGAAATGTTGCCATAGACACGAGTGCATCCATCACACTCACCTGCCCTATCCATTCATCTATGGCGGTCAGGTCGTGCTTACGCCACCTAAGAAAACGGCGGATGAGAAAGAAATCACTGAGGAAGAAAGTGTCGAACAACACCAATCCCAACAGATTACCACGACGGTCGAGGCTGTCAAGAATATGCTTCAGTTCCTCGAAAGGTTGTAAAGCACTGTCTGCCACCATTAGTTTCAATTCCGGATCGTCAACCTTTGAAAGGTCTGTGGCGGCCATGAGTTTCAGCAATTGCACATAGCTCTCTGTGGTCTTCGACAAAGTGTTGAACGACTGGTGTATCATCCTTATCGGACGGGAACACAACATGAGCAGCAACATCATCTGCAAAAATCCCCATGTAAGCACCACACCCGCAGGAACCAATCCAATGATTGACAGCACCACCATGGTCCAAAAGGCGAACAATACCAGGAAAGCCACTACCAGCGCTAATGTTGATGAGGGATATGAGGGCACTTGGGCAGATGATGTCTGCTTGATAGCATTGCGAACTCTTTGGGTATCCACCTGACCACGCTGGCCATGCGACATGAACTCGGCACGCAGCGGAAGCATAGGTGCCAATTGAATGACAGCCTGGCTTCGTCTTCTGATTTGTTCCACCATGGACGAGCCGGTGTTCGTCGGCAAGTGTTGCAGACAATGCGCCAAATAATCGCTACCACCCGTTGTCACCGTACGGTTGATGCGCTGATACAACGAGTCGCTACCGAAAATGTCCAAATCGAAAGTAAAGGGATGGTTAGCATCGACATATCGCTGGCCGTCATCAAAACAAGACACATCGCCGCGATGAAAGGACAGTTCTTTCTCGTAAACGCTAAGCAAGTCTTCCTTGTGGCTTATAAGTTGTGCGTTTTTGCCATCCTCCCGTCTGATTAGAATATACAAGACCAAGAAAGCGCCAGCGGCAAGAAACCACAAGCCGTTGGCCGTGAATACAGTATAGCAGACAAGGCATGATATGATGAAAGCAAATGTCAACAACTCGGACGCGACAAAAAAGCGATTTTTTCGCCGTAAGCGTATCATCTCTGCATTCAGGTCGTCGACCAGCTGCCGATACTGTGAAACTATTGCTTGCTTTTTTTCTGATGCGTTATTCATTTGACTATTTCAAGTGCTGTCTGTTGGCTGGACAAGACGTGACCTTTCTCCCGCTTGTTCCTCCGATGAAAAAAGGCTGGTGCTACCTACACCAGCCTTTCAATATGTTATAATCTCACATTTTAGAGTTTCGGTCCTGCAGCAACCAATGCCTTACCAGCCTCGTTGCCTTCGTACTTCTTGAAGTTCTTGATGAAGCGGGCAGCCAGGTCCTTAGCCTTCTCTTCCCACTCGTTGCGGTTCTGATAGGTGTCGCGAGGATCGAGAATGCCCCAAGCCACGCCATTCAGCTGTGTGGGAACCTCGAAGTCGAAGTAAGGAATCTTCTTGGTGGGAGCGTTCAGAATGTCACCACCCAGGATAGCGTCGATG
>CACZPU010000115.1 GCA_902783165.1 uncultured Prevotellaceae bacterium | reverse complement strand
CGAAACCTTATCTTTCACAAGGCAAAACCTTATCTTTCACAAGGCGAAACCTTATCTTTCACAAGGTGAAACCTTATCTTTTGCAAGGCGAAACCTTATCTTTCACAAGGCAAAACCTTATCTTTCACAAGGCAAACAATTACATATTTGTCTTTGAAATCAGAAATCCTTCATCACCATATGGTTTTAGCCCTTAGAGATATTGGATGATTTTATTGTGAAGATGGAGAAGAATGATTGGGCTGGGAAACAAACATTTTCCATTCAGAATAATAACATTCTATTATCTATTCAGAAAACTAACAATCGTTTTTATTCAGAAAACCAATATGTTTCGAACCACATAAGTGGAAAAGACATAAAAATAGCCGCCCCATCACTTGTCGACCTAGTAATGAGACGGCTTATTCCTCTTGAGTTAATTAATATTGTATTGCCATCAGAAATTCAACTTTTATGGGCTTCTATCTATAAGATTTCAGAATAGGATTTACTGCCCAGACGTAAATCTCCGATGCATCATTGAGCAGTGGCATAAAGACCGATACAGGCTCCGATGAATCCACCAGAGCGGGAAGTGCTCAGGTTAACGGCATCAACGCCAACAGCGAGAGGTTTCCAACTGTTTCCGTTCTCCGCATAATAGAAAGAATAGTAACGGCCGTCGCCTTCTATCTTCAACTTGAGCTGACTATTCTGTCCAATAAATGCAGAGCCAATAAGAGCCTTGCTTCTTTCTGCTCGTGTGAGTACAACAGCAGGTTTCCCGTCGAGCAGTGTCTTGCCAAGCACAAAATTGTAATTCTCGTTCTGCAACAACACCATTCCGGCAACGTCCTGACTAGTCTTAGGAAGAAAAGCCACTTCGGTTTCAGCAGAGAAGGTGGTATGCTGCTGACGACAGAACACGGCAGAGACGGGTGCTATCTGACTGATATCCGCCTTGGAGGGTTGAATGATGAGGGCGCCTTTTCCCCATTCGTATCTGTTCATCTCCGGATTCCGAAGGAACATCCAACGCTGATGAAGGGTCTGGCTGTCGAATCGGTCGGTATAGCTGAAATTGCCAGTATATACCTCTCCGCCAGGTTTCAGTCCCTGCTTGTCAACAACGGTTGGAAGAGCTTTCCCCTTTTCAAGAATCTCGGGCCATCCCTCCTTCCATGTTACCGGCAGCATATAGGTGTCGCGCCCGGTATTATAGAACGGCCCCTCATAGGCGCGGCAGCCGAGGAACACAGCCCACCAGTTGCCCTGCTTGTCTTGTAAAAGGTCGGCGTGCCCGGTACTGGTGACAATATCGGGACGATTGGGGTCGAGACCTGTGCGCTGGGTAAGGATGGGGTTGTTGGGACACTCTTCCCAAGAGGCGGGATCCATTGGGTCGGACTTCACCGAAGCACGTAGAATCACTTCTGAATGCCAATCGCCTGTGCCGCCCTCGGCGCACATCAGATAGTAGAACTTTCCTATTCTGTAGATGTGAGGGCCCTCTATCCAGATGGGACGAGCCTCTACGTGTGTGCCTCCACGCACAATCTGCCTGTAGGTGCCAACAATGCTATCGCCTTTTGTGTCGAAACGGAAGATGCGAATGGCGCGCTGCCCTTCGTAATCGGCTCCGCCATCAACAGGCCCATTGTGCACGATATATGCCGAACCGTCTTTGTCGAAGAAGAAAGAAGGGTCTATTCCGTCTATCTGAGGCAATGGTATGGGTTCGCTCCATCCCTTATGTGGGTCGGTTGTCTTCACGAAGAAATTGCCCATGCGCATGCTGGTGGTAATCATGTAGAATGTCTTGTTCTTCGGATTGTATTTGATATCCGGCGCAAAAATTCCACGCGATACACCTTGGCCGTCTAACGGCAACTGAGAAGGACGGTCCAAGACATGACCTATCTGTGTCCAGTTGACCAAATCGTCGCTCTCAAAGATAGGAACTCCTGGAAAGAAAGCGAACGAGGAATTAACCAGATAGAACTTGTCGCCCACCCTACAAAACGATGGGTCGGGATAGAATCCTGCCAAAATGGGATTGAAATACTGATTAGAAGGGTCTATCGTCTTGTTGAAACGCACATCATTCCCTTCGTAATGGAAATTGGAGAACTCCGCCTTTTGGGCAAAGGATGTCAGTGTGAAACACGCCGCAACCATCATCATATATACTTTTTTCATACGATAAAAATGTTAGTTTCTACTTATCTTTATCTTTTGCAAATCGGCATCACGCGAACTGGTGCCATAGAGGATTTCATAATCGCCCTCCTTAATCCGCATGGTGTTGCTTTCCACATCGAAAAATTCGAATGCTTTGGGGCCAAGCACTATCTCAGCTTGCTTTGTCTGGCCGGCCTTGACATCTACACGCACAAAACCACGCAGCGATTTCAACGGTCCCTCTGCATCAGCCAAGTCGCGGATGTAAACCTGAACCACCTCCACACCATCGCGCTTTCCACTATTGGTCACAGGAACGGTGAGCACAACATCCTGGTCACGATGACTGACCATGGCATTACCAATGTTGAAATCGGTATAGCTCTGCCCGTATCCGAAAGCAAAGAGCGGGTCGTTGAAATAGCGATAGGTGCGCCCTTTCATGGAATAGTCTTCGAAGTCGGGCAGCTGGTCGGACGATTTATAGAATGTCACAGGCAGTTTACCGCTGGGATTGTAGTCGCCAAAGAGCACATCGGCGATGGCAGTGCCACCTTCTTGTCCGGCATACCACACTTGGAGAATAGCGTCGCAAGTCTCTGTCTCGGGTTTCAACGCAATGGCAGAACCACTGCAATTGACAAAGATGACAGTCTTGCCAGCCTCCTTGAGCGCCTTGAGGAAATTCCTCTGGACCTGCGGAAGCTCTATATGAGTTCGGTCGCCTCCCTTGAAGCCATCGATATGAACAGGCATCTCCTCACCCTCCAGGGCGGCAGAAATACCTCCAACAAAAATCACCTTGTCTATTCCCTTGAGTTTGGAAATGATGTTATCGTAATCGATGGGTTGCTCCTTGGCAATATTGATTTTCATGTTGGCACCCCAAGTCTTAACATACTGGAAACGAACCTCTATTTGATATTGCTTTCCCTTCTCGGCCTGAATGGCAGTGCGTGTGGGTGTGGTGCGCCACGTATGACGTCTGAACTTCTGCTCGCCATTGATGTACAGTTCGAAATGCCCACATCCTTCCACATTCACCACATATTCACCCGACTCGCTTGGAGTGAAAACGGTTTCGTATTTTGCAGAGAAATCCTCAACAGGCACGCCAGGTGCAAAGACATGCATACCAGCTGTGGTAACAGCCAGAGGCACGGTGTAATGCTGCACAGAGATAGGGTTCCCCTTCATTTCCGTGTTGTTCCAGAATGTTCCGCGTAGACCTTTTTTCCCATCTATGGCGCAGTTGGAGGCCATGAGGCAGTCCATGATTTTGTCATAGGTAAGGTCACAACCAGGATAGTATACCAGTTTTTTCTGCTTGGCCTTGATGCCATCGAGAATGGTGATGGTACGATTGGGCGTACCATTGTAATTGCCCCACATGAGCGGTTCGTCGTCGGCATTGGGGCCAATCACAGCTATGCGCTCCTTGTTTTTCGACAACGGGAGTATGTTGCCCTTGTTCTGTAAAAGGACAATAGACTGGCGTGCCATGTCGAGCGATATTTGACGGTGTGCCTTGGAATCCATTTCCGAAGACGGTATTTTAGACCATTCCACCAAAGAGGGGTCGTCCATCTCTCCCAAGTCGAAACGACCTTCCAACAAACGAATCACGTGCTTGTCCACCTCAGCCTCGGTAATCAGTCCGCGTCGCACCGCTTCGGGAATGCTCTTATAGGCATAGCCATAACCACACTCCACATCCGTACCTGCCAATGTTCCCTTGGCAGAAGCATGTACTGCATCCGACGATGTCTTGTGACTGGTATAGAAATCGCTCACAGCACCGCAATCGCTGACCACCAAATACTGGAAGCCCCACTCATCGCGCAAAATCTGCTGCAACAAACGGGTATTGCCACAACAAGGTTCGTCGTCAAGACGCTGATAGGCACACATCACTTCGCGCACCTTCGCATCCTGCACCAATGTCTTGAATGCAGGCATATAGGTTTCCCACATGTCACGCGGCGAGATATTGGCAAGATTGGCATGATGACGGGTGTATTCCGGTCCGCTATGCACTGCATAGTGCTTGGCACAAGCCCACAACTTGCGATATTTTGCGTCTTCCGGACCCTGCAAGCCACGCACAACAGCCGTTCCCATCACAGAGGTAAGATAGGGGTCCTCGCCATAGGTTTCCTGTCCGCGTCCCCATCTAGGGTCTCTGAAGATATTCACATTGGGAGTCCAAACAGACAGGCTGTGGAACTTCTGATCCTCTCCTCCGTTGAGCATACGCTTGTTGTATTGGGCACGAAACTCGGTACTAGTTGCATCGAACACTTTGTACAACAACGCAGGATTGAACGAGGCTGCCATGGCTATTGGTTCCGGGAAGACTGTAACGCCACCCATGTTGGCAGCGCCATGCAAGGCCTCACTCCACCAAAAGAATTTCCTGATTCCCAAACGAGGAATGGCAGGACTCTCATCCAACATCAACTGGGATTTTTCCTCCAATGTCAGTCGCGAGCACAGGTCCTTGGCACGCTCCTTGGCAGAGAGGAGAGGGTTCTGATAGGGGTATGTCAATGCGTTGTTCTTACCCTGTGAGCCATCGCATTCAACAACACCGGCTGCCTGACAAATGGAAATTGCCAGGCAGGATGCTAATAACAAAAGATTCCTTTTCATCAAACTCAAACTATTTAAACAGTAGCGGAGCCATCTCACGCAGACTGCGTCGCCATGTCAGGAACTCATGCGCTGTTCCTTCCGAGATGAATCCATGGGCATTGAATCCAGCAGCCTTCAGTGCTTCCACACTCTGGCGGATGCCGTCGGGACGCTCTTTAGAACCACAACTTTCAAAAATCACACGCACCTGCTTCGGATCTTTGATTTCCTCGGGAGAGTATTGTCCACCACTCAGCAGTCCCCAATAGCCGAACACCTCCGGACGGCGCAAAGTGATAAGCTTTGTCTCCATTCCGCCCATGGACAATCCTGCCATGGCACGATTCCACTTGTCGGCCTTGGTCAGATAATGGCTGTCGATGAAAGGTACCAGTTCGTCGACCAATAATGTCTCGAACTCCTTGGCGGTGAACTGCCTGATGGTTCCAAACTTAATGTCGTTGGTCAGTCCATAGGCCATCACAATGATAAACGGTTTTGTCTTGCCCTCGGCAATAAGATTGTCCATGATAAAGCCTGCATGCCCCTGCTTTCCCCAGCTGGTTTCATTCTCGCCCCAGCCATGCTGCAGATAGAGCACCGGGAAGCGCTCTTGTGTGGCCTTAGCACCCTTGCCCACCAACTTTCCATAAGTAGGTGGCAGATAAATCATGGCGCGCTGCATCTTTCCTGTGCTCTTCGAAGGATAGAGCACCTCTTGGATGTTTCCATGAGGAATGTCGTCACGCAGGGCATAGAAATCACGGTCGTGAGCGGGAATCTCGATACCGCTTTCCCAACGGCACGAACCGAAATAGTTGTGTGTGCCAGGATCGTTCACCACACCGCCATCGATAGTCAGATGGTAGTAATGGAACCCTTCGTCCATCGGACCTTCGGTGGTTCCAGTCCACACGCCATCCTTATCCTTGCGCAGCACGGTACCGCCACGACCACCCAGACCGAGGCTGACAATCACCGACTTGGCATCGGGAGCCACCACGCGGAAGCGCGCAAAACCCTCGCTGTTTACCATAGGATACTCCTGTCCCGGCTGGTTCAGCTCATTGGGAACAAAGTCCTCCTTGGGTTTGCGGTTATCCTGTGCAATACTGAAGTTCTTGATGATATTGTAAGAACGTTTTGGCTTCAGGTTTTCATCGAATGGCAGCGGATGATTGTTCACACCCAGCCATGAATCACGATCGCTGAGATTCCAGAAAGTAACGCAGTCGATGACATCCTTGTGCTTACGGAAGATGCGGAAGATGCGATTGTACTGGTCTTCCTGCAAAGTGGCAATGTAGGGAGCCTGCGGTTTTGCCTCACCACGCTGGAAGCGCAACTGACCGCCCTGTTCTGTGTTGGTGCGCAAGTCGAGTTCGGTGACATGGATATGCTTTACCAGCTCTGAATACTTGGTGATGGCGGCATCGATATCCTCCTCAGAAGGGCCGTAGATATTGTAATGTCCCTGCATGCCAATGCCGTGGATGGGCACGCCTTGCTCCAGCATCTTCTTTACCATATTATAAATACGGTCGCGCTTAGCAGGGTTGCACTCGTTGTAGTCGTTGTAGAACAGCAGTGCGTTGGGGTCGGCCTCGTGGGCAAACTGGAAAGCCTTGGCAATAAATTCATCGCCACACAACTTAAAATGACGAGATTCACGATAGGGATTGGCAGGATGCCCTGGCCAGCTGAAAACATTGTCCTCTATCGCCTCGTTCACAACATCCCAGCAGTAGACAATGTCTTTGTAGCGGTTCACCACCGTATGAATGTGGTCGCGCAGACGCTGATAGAACACTTCCTTCTTGACAGGCTTGCCTTTCTTGTCGGTAAACATCCAATCGCAGAACTGGGAATGCCAACAGAGACAATGACCACGCAACTTGATGCCGTTCTTGCGGCAGAAGTCGGCTATCTTGTCAGCTCTCTCAAAATCCCACACACCCTCTTTAGGATGAAGTTCGCCGGGCTTCATGTCGTTCTCTGCAGTAATGCTGTTAAACTCGTTGACAATCAACTGCATCTGCCCCTGTTCCGACACATTGCGCTGGTTGACGGCCACGCCAATCTTGAAGAATCCATCATAAGCGTCTTTTAGTCCTTGTGCTCTCAAAGAAGAAACACCTATTGCTAATACACAAACTGAAAACAAAAATAATCTTTTCATATACATAACAAATAAAGAATTACCGTTTGCAAAGATACAAAAACGAATCGCAATTGCAGGTTGCGATTCGTTTCACATTGTTTGTCTTTTGTAACATAAACGGACATTCTGTCCGCTATCTCCTTACATAGTCAAAATTGTCGAAATCAACATAGCCCCCGAGCTTCTTCGTGGCATAGCAGAAAAGGGCAAACTTGGAGCCCATGAACAAGCGACGATAATCGAAAATCATCTTGTAGTCGCCGCCTATCTTGTTCCATTGCTCCCCATCGAGACTATAGTAGAACTGCGCAATGTCCTTACCGGGCATGAAGTCAGCATCCATGCGTAGCCACACCTTCGTCTGATGCAGTTCCACACTTCCCGTTATCCGCTCGCTCACCTCGGTCACCTCCTTGTCTTTTTCAGAAAGACTCACCGTCTGTTCACTCATCTCCAGCATATACTTCCTGCCTTTTCTCTTTACCGTGAGCACACCCGAATCACCGTTGAATGCAGAAAAACCTGCACAGTCGCCATCCTTCATGTGTGAAAAGTCGAGCGCCACAGTCCCTGTGCATGTCGGTCCCTCCATGCGCTGTGTCAGCGTATTGGGTGCAAGAAACAGATTCTCCACCACGCGACTCGTTTTCAGCCGGAGAAATCCCGGGTGCTCCTTCAGCGACCAGGCAAGAGGGTCGGGATTGTGGTTCCACTGCCAGTGCAAGCCCAAGTGCTCGCTGGCAAAGTCATCACCCTTCACGATGGTTGCCACAGGCTGTCCGCTTACCAACGGTCTCATGCGCAGGGGTATCCTACCTTCCTCATCGCCCAACATGGGCCATCCGTCAATCCATCGACAGGGCATCAGCGTGAGCACACGTCCCACACCGCCGCGGTCCTGGAAAATGATGCCATACCAATCGCCATCCTGAGTGTCGACAATGGTGCCCTGCCCCACATGAGGGAATCCACCGAAATCTGTTTCCAGAATAGTCTTCTTCTCGTATGGTCCGTGAATGTTGTCGGCCCTGTAGCACACCTCCCGTCGATGCCGTCCGGGCGCAAACACGTGCGAAATCATCAGCAGATAGTATTTCCCGTTGTGCTTTACCATTCTGCTGCCCTCCAAAAGTCCAGTTTCATCGCTTTCGCGCTCAAACAACTGGCAGTCAGAGCCTTCCACCACTTCCTTCAA
This sequence comes from uncultured Prevotellaceae bacterium, assembly GCA_902783165.1. Taxonomy (GTDB): domain Bacteria; phylum Bacteroidota; class Bacteroidia; order Bacteroidales; family Bacteroidaceae; genus Prevotella. The sequence continues at coordinate 2,728 of CACZPU010000115.1, read as the reverse complement.
GTCGGGTGTCAGTTCGCACATACGTCCTGTCTCATACACCACATACACCCGATTGTCATCGTCGAAGAACAGTGAAGCATCGTGGAAATGGCGCAACCTCGACACCACGCTCCATGGCCCCTCCGCCTGCTCTGCCGAACAGATGTAGCTGTCGCCCATGCTTCCGCTCTCGTTGGGAGCAAACAAGGCGTAGAACCGCCCGTTGTGATATTTCAGCGATGTTGCCCACTGGCCTCTTCCGTAGGCCGTCCCACCGCGCAAGTCATATTTAGGCGAGTCGGTCAGCCGGTCGAATACATACCCCACCGTTTCCCAATTTTTCAAATCCCTCGATTTCATCACTGGTGCACCTGGCATCAAGTGCATAGTGGTGGAAACAAGGTAGAAGCAGTCGCCCACCCTGACGATGTCGGGGTCGGGCACATCCGCCCAAAGCATAGGGTTCACTATACTGCCTTCGTTGTCGGCTGTAGCGCTGAGTGTCCCAAGGAGCAGCGCCACCATCATTGCATTTCTTACAAAGTTTCTCATACCATATCACAATCAAAATCATTTCAAACCTTTCTCCTTTGCCACAATCACAAAGCCGCCGCGCGGTAAGCACTCCACCCTTTGGGGCAAGGCCTCATGCTGCACTATATTCCACGGCTCACCATCGGAGAACAGCGTCACTTCGCCGGTGGAAATATAATCAAGTGGCGTGGCAAGCCATTTCTTATCGTCAGTGCCGTTGATGCCAGCTACATACCAAGTGGAACCGCTACGACGAGCCATCACCGCACTTTCCCCAGGATAACCGCTAACAAATTTTGTCTCGTCCCAAACAGTGGGAAGGTTCGAAAGCAATTGCCTCACCTCCGCGGGCTGAGACAGATAGCTTTCCGGACGATCGGCCAGATGGAGCAAACCGCTTTCAAACAATACCGTAAGGGCCAATTCATGGGCATGGGTTGTTATATGTGGATGCTGCGAGTCGCTGAATGTGCAGGGTGTATAGTCCATCGACCCCACCACATTGCGCGTATAAGGCAATGTGGCATTATGACAAGCAGCCTTAGCAGTGAACGTAGCCACATTATTATACCATTCTGCCCCGTAGACACCTTCCGTTGTCAGCAGATTGGGATAGGTGCGTTGCCATCCGCGAGGAATGGTGGCACCATGGAAATTCACCAGCAGATGATGACGGGCGGCACATTCCAGCAAGTCGATGCAATAGTCCATATTCAGTTGGGAGTCGCCAGAGAAGAAGTCAATCTTCACGCCTGCTACCCCCATCTGCTCGCACCATGCAAACTCCCGCTCGCGGTCGGCCTCCTTGTTCAGTCTAAATTTCGGACCAGGAGCCCCGTCAATCCATCCTACCGACGAGTTGTACCAGATGAGCGGCTTTACACCCTTCTCTTTGGCATAGGCAATAGCGTCTACGATAGTTTTCACATCGTTAACATTCCCGTTGGCAGCCGACTTTTGGCCCATCTCGTCCCATTCGGCATCAATGAGCACATAGGGCAGCGACAGAGCCACGGCCAAGTCGACATACTTCTTGACAATCTCATAGTCGTTGCTTCCATGGTTATAAGCCCAATATATCCACGAGACGACACCTGGCTTCACCCAACTTGCATCGGCCAACTTGTTTGGCTCGCTCACATCGGTGACCAGTGTAGACTCCACAACATCTTTCAAGTGTCCGACTATTGCCACGCGCCAAGGGCTGTGCCACTGGCTGCGACCATCGTCTGCCTGCTCCTCGCTCATCCTTTCGCCCTGTTTCACATAGAAACGCTCCCCATTGTTCATCATCCATGATGCACTCTGTCCCTTTTCTATATTTGCCTCGGTAATCAGCACGAACACGCCCTCCACAGGTTCTAGCAATGCCGGATAACCCCAACGGTTGTTCCAACCGTCGGCCGATTTCGAGATACCGCTATACGAACGCACTGGCAGCACCTTGTAAGTATTCGACTGTGGGAAAAAACCCTCGTAAGAGTCGGTCCATTGCTGCATCCAGCGGCGCATGCCCTCGGGTATACGATAAACGGTTTGTTCGGCAGGATGGTCCACGCCTATAACACCCATGTTTTCGTAGCGAAAAGCCACTCCATCGTTATATAGCCTGAGTATCAATTGGCTACCCGCTTTCATGTCTGCTACATACTCACATGCTACATTGGTGCAATGCCGCCGTTTGCCAGCCACCATCCAATAGTCGGCTGCCACCATCCTTGAGAATCTCAATAATTCCCCTTTCGGTTCGACGGCAATCGGCATGTCGGTAAGCTCCATAACCTGTTGCCCATCAAACTTTACCACCAGACTCTTCCCCCTCACCTCTGCGGTCAACTTCCCGTTGGGCGAAGTCACATTTTGAGCGTTCAAGGACAGCCACCACACCAATCCCGCTGTCAGCAACAACCACGTTTTCTTTCTCATCCTTGACGTTTTTGATTACAAAGTTACAAATAGTCGAGAGCAAAACAAAAAAATTGTATTTATTTTATATGCCGAGACGAAGTATGTTCGCGATTTTAATCGCAAAGTTATAAAACAATAGCACATTTCGGCCTGACTTTACCCGTTGAGTCTCTATTTAGACTTTGTCAACCTGTTCCTCTCCCTGCTTCGCATACTTGGCAACAACCACAACAAAAAACATCTATTTGTGCATGACTTTAAAAAGGTATTGAATACATAGTTAAAAAGCCTCGGTTCCCGTTATAGT
>CACZPU010000114.1 GCA_902783165.1 uncultured Prevotellaceae bacterium | reverse complement strand
TTCTAAGAAAATCCAAAGGGGCTCAGACAAACATGTCTGAGCCCCTTTGTTGTAACATGTAGCTAAATTGTTTTTATTTCAGAAGAGCAGCGCGAGCTTCTGCTATCTTTTCCTTTGCTTCAAGAAGCTGTGATTTCAGTTCGTTAACTGACATAGCGTTCAGTGGGCTTAATGCATCAACAGCCTTAGCTACAGGTTCGAATTCTGGGTCGTATTCTGAGAGACGCTTTACCGCATCAGAGAGTAATACTACACGATATGTAACGTTAGAAGCTGATTCATCATCAAAAGCGGTGATGAATTTGTCAATGTTCTGTGACATAGCGAAGATTTCCTCCACGATAGTAGCGCCAGTCATCTGCCAGAAATAGTTGATGCGGCCATTTTGGTTCATTCCATCATAGAGTTTTTGGCCAGCATCATAGATGTTGGCAGCATCCTGGATGTCTTTGAACGATGGGTCGTTGATGTCGGCCAAAAGTTTGGCTATAGCATTCTGGTAATCGTCAACAGGCATGTCATACAGAGCGGCAATAGACTTGTCTACGCTCAATGCGCTAACTAAGCGATACTTCTCAGCCAATGTAGTGGCATTCTCAACAGCAGCCACGTCAAGTAGATAGTCTGGCTTGGCTTGCTTTTCCTGGTCTGTAAGTTTGAAACCGTTGTCTGTTGTCTGCAGGAAAGGAAGTTTTTTCAACTTTCCAATCTCAGCAGAGAGACTGTCGATTTCCATTTTTACTTTTGCTTCAACCTGCTCTTGTTCGAAGCTCTTCTCTTCTGTTTGTTCAGTTGCTTGCTGATTCTTGTTGCCTCCACATGCGGTGAAAGCCAATGCTGCGATAGTAACAGCGAAAATCGATAATTTCTTCATGTTTTTTGATTTTATTTGTTTATGATTAAATAATATTAGGATAGATTTCTTATATATCTTGCTGGGTTGTCAGTAAGTAGAAGAATTGTTGCTATAAAACACATGAGTAAAAGCACACCGATATTGAACCACAGGGTTTTTATGTGACAGTTTCCGATAACTTTCTCAGATGAATAAAACGGAGCTGAACCGAATTTATTGTATGGTGTGAGGAAAATTATTGCAGCTCGGGGCACTATATGGTTGTCAATAATGTCGATCATCTTGTTTTTCTCTGTTCCTGAAACAAATTGCTCTAATTTGGTGTTGTAGTTGTTATGCATCAATTCAAGATAATGTTCCTTTCCCTCTTTTCGAATCATATCTGATACAATGGCGTCTTTTTTTAGGGTAAGTTCATTGGCTCTGTTCTTAAGCACCTGTTCTGCCTTCTGCATATATTCATGAAGCGAGTCGTAGGAGTAGTCTTTTGTATATGGTTCCAATCCACAGAATGCGGTGATTCTTGGAAGATTTGTCTTAATTATATTAAGGTGGCATGCATCAACTGTTTCACCCTCTTTTCTTTCTTTTTGCATGGTCTCCAGTTGGCATTGGAGTTCATAGAGGAAAGCAATATTGTAGAACTGGTTTTCTTGCCTTTCCTTGTCTATCTGGAAGAATTTTTTTTCGTAGGGATTGTCTGTGAAGGCCGTGACAGATAGAGCCTCATAGCTCCATCTTGATGGGATAATATTGCCAATAATGGGAACGTTGCCCGTGGTGCTCTTGGGAGTCAAATCAGAAAAACTGACCACAAGTCCACAAAGAAGGATTTGTGGAATAAGCAGAATGGGAATGCAGATGTATATGGCCACAACTGAGTTGAGACATTGAGACAGGAACAGTCCGGTAAGATTTGCAAGTAGAGCTGTGATGAACAAAATGAGCCACCATGTGCCAAATTGGCCGTGCAGTCCCATGATGGAATTGCCAATTAGGATGAACAGGAATGTTTGCAGTAGTGAAACTATTGCCATGAAAATTATCTTTGACCATATATAGCTACCATATGATAGCAGAAGAAACTTTTCCCGTTTTAATAGAGCACGGTCTTTAATAATTTCCTCAGCGCTCCCACTCATACCAATAAATGTAGCGACAATCACAGACATGAAGAAATAGCTCACAAGGTTTTTGTTGTTCATTACAGTGTAACCTTCAGGAGGAGCGTAGCGTGTGAGGAGAGCGCATACAACAGCCAGCACAGGAGCCTCTAAAAGTGCAATGCATAGATACTGAATGTTGGTAATCTTTGTCTTGAAATTGCGACTGATGAAAATGGCAAATTGTTTTATTTTGGATGGCTTCTCCAAATCAGAAGTTGGAACATCGCTAATTTGCGGCTTTGCAAAAGATGGTTGTCTTTTCAAATAAAGCTCGTGCCATTCCTGTGGGCTCATCTTTCTCTCATCAGAGGGCTCTCCACTGTTGCTGATGGTTTTTTCGTCAATGATGTTTAAAACAATTTCTGGATTGACATTGCCGCATGTGGGACAGGCGCTTGTTTCTGCATCTGCATAGTTCGCTGCATTTTTGAAATATGAAATAGCATCGATAGGGTTCCCGTCGAATACAGGATAACCGCCTCGGTCGAGTAACCACAGTCGGTCGAACAATTTATATACATCGCTTGATGGTTGGTGAATGTTCACAACAATCAACTTTCCTTTAAGCGTTTGTTCTTTTAGTAAGTTAATCACTTTTTCTGTATCTGCAGAAGACAAACCAGAGGTTGGCTCATCCAAGAAAAGTACTGCTGGCTCGCGAATCAGTTCCAATGCTATGTTCAGTCGTTTACGTTGACCGCCAGAAATGTATTTGTTGATAGGGGAACCTACTTTCAGGCTTTTCACCATATCAAGCCCTAAATCCTTTAATGTCTTGTTTACCCGATTGTCTATTTCTTTTTCTGACATACCTGCGAAACAAAGTTTTGCAGTATAATACAGATTTTGGTAGACGGTCAATTCCTCGATGAGAAGGTCATCTTGAGGAACGAAACCGATCAAGTCTTTTGCTTTTGGCTCCGAGATATCGTGCCCATTAATGGTAATGCTTCCCTCTTGAGGTGTCTGACTGCCATTTAAGAGAGAGAGCAAAGTTGACTTGCCAGTACCTGAGCCCCCCATGATGGCTAGAAGTTCGCCGCTATGCAAGTTGAAACTCAGATTGTGCATACCATTGTTGCTCTGAGGGAATCTGAAATTGATGTCTCGTCCACAGAATTCCACGTGTTGCCTCTTCGAACTACTGTGCCCATTCTTTTCGTTGTAAATGTGCAAGATAGAAGAATAATAGATGGGGTTACCTTTGTTTCCCTTCAGCACACCGCTTTGTTGAAGCACTTGATAAGCACCAGAAAGAACGGGCACGTCGTTGAGCAACACCTTGTCCTCGCCATTGTAGGTGAAAATCAGAGTGCCTGTATTGGGCAAGAGAAGTGTCTTCAATTCACCGTGGAAACCCTTTGGCTGAAATATCAGGACATGTTCTGACGGCTTGCTTTTTACGAAATCGACAAAGTCACAGAATAGCTCTTCGGGAATATTGAATTTCTCCGCCATGATTTTGAACATGGGGTGGGGCTGATCTCCTTTGATGCCACAGAATTCCATGACACGCAGCAATAGCAACGATTCCTCTTTGGCCTGTATTTCGCCATGAAGATTATCGCATATAGAGGCTACAACCGACTGAGTGTCAATTCCATCGTTCATTTCGTACGCCCCTCGCATGTCACTGTAAAGGTCGAGATATAAATCAATGTTTCTGATTCCAAAATGATGATGCAGATAGTTCACGAGCATTCGCTTTGCCCGTTTTTCATCAACTTGTTCCTCCTTGCCAAACAAGGCGAACAAGCTAAGGAAACTGGAAAGTATGATATCTGTCATCTTTACAAATCAGACTTCTTTGTCTCGAACTATAGGCAGAAATTTAATTATTTTTGCAAATGTACAAAATAAAACTGATTAGGTGTTTAACATATGAGTTAAAAATGACTAATTCTTTGTGAACGTACAACGTTCGTTCTGTCTTTTTTTCTATCTTTGCCAACAAAATACGCCTTTATGTGACATTGTGGTATGAAAAGACTAGTTCTCTCGAACAATCTTTTGTCTACTATGCTCATAATGTTCGTATTCGACAGAATGTATGACAAGAATTAACACAAACAGAATTATTTAGAATATGAATACAACAATTCAACAACAAGACGGCTACTTGGTTGCAGTCTTTGAAGGACGTTTGGACACTGCAGCAGCACCAAAGACAGAGCAGGATATGAGGCCGTTATATAGTAATAGTGAGAATCAAGATATTATTCTAGATTGTGCTCATTTGGAGTATATTTCTTCAAGTGGTCTGCGCTTGTTCCTTGGTCTGTTGAAGGCCACCAAACCAAAAGGTATTCACGTCTATATCTCCAATATGAGCGAGGGGTTGAAACAAGTGTTTAATATGACAGGATTCACCAGCCTGTTCGAATTCAAATGAATTTTCGGTATCGCTCCTTTACTGATTTGATAGTTTTTTAGGAGATGTTACGCATTTGTACTACGGGCTGCAGGCATCTTGTTCATGTTTAATGGCAATTTGTCTGCAGTCCGTAGAATGTTTTTACACGCATTATAATAATGTGTTTTCGTGATAGAGAATGCTCTATTTATTCTTTTGTGATAAATACTGTTATTAGCGAAAGACAAAGAGTGTGCTTCTTATGTAAACTTCCAGGTGAAGACCTGCAATTGTTTCAATAGCCTAAATCTTCACCAACTAGTATGACGCTATGGCGACCTCTTGGTGAGTTGCGGAGGAAATGCACATAATTGCAAATACTTTCAGCCGAGTTGCAATTATGGCAGATTCCGTCTGTATGGCAAGGCGTGTTAATATCAAAACGAGCAGCATTGATGGGAGATGCGGTTCCGCGTGCACGTGCCAATGCAGCATCAGTTGTCTGTGCCACCTTGTTTAATCCTATTACGAATATCACCTTTTGGGGACCCCATGTAATCGCTGCCACACGATTGCCGTTCCCGTCGATATTCACAATCACTCCATCTTCGCTAATGGCGTTGGCGCTTGACAAATAAACGTCGGCGGTAAAGGCCCTTACATACATTTTGACTTTCTCCTCATTGTCTTTTACAAGATCTCTGTCCAGCACTTCGTAAGTTCCTTTTTGACGCAATATATCGGGCAACCCCATCTCTCTAATCGTCAAAGAACCGCCCCAAGTGATGCTGCTACCATTGGGAATCATTTCCAAAATTTTGTCTGTCGCTTCTTTTGCTGTTTTGCAATAGAATGCCTCCATGTTGCGCCGCTTCAGATTTTTAATCATGCGTTCGGCCAATCGTTGATTCCTTATTTCTTTTGGTGTCATGTTTTTGATAATTATAGGTGTATATTAGAAAATCTATGATATGTTTAGTCTGTGGTTTTAATGCATACTTTATGCAAATTACAAAGATAATGATAATTTGATTATTATGTACTATAGACTTCAATAATTATGTTTTTTTAGTTTAACTCTTTGTCATCAATAGTTGAGAATACCTTTTCTATAGTTCTTCCATACAAGGTTTTTTGTCATTATGGGGGAATAACGTGGGTATGTTATTTCCTCAATTGACTATTCTACTAGGCCTGAATAAATGTGTGAGCAAGAAGTTATTCATGTTGAATTGTAAAAAAATCAAAAATATTTTAGGTATTATTAATTTTTTTTATTTTTTTGTTGTTCGTGTTCTTGTGATTTTATAATTTTGCAAAGATTATGAATTAGACGGTTTTATTGATATTATTAATTTAACACATTTATTAATTATGAAAAAGCTATTTTTTACATTTGCAATGATGATGATTGTATCGTTGGCAAATGCTCAATTTGAACCAGGTGAATGGTCCATGCAAGTGAGAGTAGGATTAGGAGCTGCAAAATTGTCAAATATGGACAAAATACCAACGATGAGCAGTAGTGTTGAGTCTAAGCCAATACCTTCTTTTCAATATGGCTTGAATGTTGAATATCAATTGGCTTCGATGGTCGGTCTGTCTTTAGGCGTTGAGTCAACTGTTCAAGGAGGTGGATGGGACAATTTTAATGAGGATGGTGTAAAGTACACAGATCCCAGAATAGAGTTAAAATACATAGGCGTTCCTGTAGTTGCCAAGATTTATTTGACCAAGGGCCTTTCTTTGAACACGGGTGTAAGGTTTGGTTTTCTGACCAATGCTGATGTTAAACTCCGAACTGAGGGTAAGATAAGTAACTATAAAACAACAATGGATACCTCGATTGACATTAAGAGCGCCTGTGAAAAGTTTGATTTGTCGATTCCTGTTGGCATCTCTTATGAGTTTAAGAGTCATTTCGTGTTGGGTGCTTGCTATAACATTGGTCTGAAAAAGGTAAATAAAGAGAGTTTTGCAGGTGAAAAGGATAATAAAAACGAATTATTCCTTCTAACATGTGGTTATAAATTTAAATTATAATAAATTGAAGTGAGAGTAAAAGTTTTTTTTGTTTTATTATCTTGTGCGGGGTTGCTGATGACTTCGTGCATTAAGGACGAGCCTAAGAATAATGAGTGTGATATCATTAGTGCATGGGTCGAGGGTGAGGAGAGCGAAAAGAATTTTTATCAATTGTCTCAGATGCGCCAAGATGTTCTCTCCACAGACAAGGAAATTGTATTCAATGTGCGCTCACTGATCTCGCTTTCTCAAATGGCTGTTCATTTCGAATTGACTCCAGGAGCCACTATCGAACCAGCCAACGGTTCATTGCAAAACTTTTCAGATGGTCCTGTCATCTATACCGTGACATCAGAAGATGGAGCTTGGCAGAAAAAGTATGTAGTTTCGTTTCGTGAAGCTACTATGCCCAGCTATAAATTTAGTTTTGAACACGTGGATGTAGATAAGGTGACGGCCGATAACACCTCTACATACAACATTTTCTATGAGATTGATAAGAATGGAAATCGTCATAATATCTGGGCTTCAGGTAATCCTGGAGTGGCTCTTGTTCAGTATAAGTGGACTCCTGACATGTTTCCCACCCATTCCATAGATGATGGATATGAAGGCAAGGGCGTATGTCTAAGAACACAATATGCTGGCGATCTTGGAAGAGATATGGGAAAACCTATTGCTGCAGGAAATCTATTCTTTGGTAGTTTCGACTTGATTAGTGTGCTTTTCAATCCTCTTAAGTCAACAGTCTTTGGCATTGATATCGATCGTGAGCCTGTAAGGGTTACTGGCTATTATAAATATAAACCAGGAGAAAAATTCACAGATATGAAAATGAAAGAGATTGCTGGGCGTATTGATGAGGCCAGCATCTATGCTGTTTTTTATCGCAACGAGGCAGATGGCAAGAAGGTATGGCTTTATGGTGATGACGTACTAACCAGTCCGCATATTGTGAAGAAAGCAGAGGTTGCAGCATTACCTCCCACCGACAAGTGGACTCGGTTTGAAATGTTCTTCGAGGGTGGTGATGCTGATGTCGAGTTGCTTGCTAACCATGGATATAATTTGGCACTTGTGTTTTCTTCCAGCAAGGATGGAGCTAAATTTGAGGGTGCCATAGGAAGTGTATTGTATGTTGACGAAGTTGAGGTTTCTTTTGAGGATGAGGAATAGAGGCTGTGTTATGAAAAAACTATTGTTATTTGTTATATTGCTGACAAACATGTGCCATGTTTCAGCAGGCAATTTTATTGATGGCTTGAATCTGAAAGTACGTTTGGGTTATAATTTAGGTGGAACAGCTCCTATAGGAATTCCCGCATCAATTCGTAGTGTTGATAATTTTAGACTAACATCCTCATTTATGGCAGGTGTTGACCTTGCTATGCCATTTGAAGAAAAGTGGGGTCTGGAAACAGGTCTGCGCTTTGAAAATAAAGGTATGGATGGCGATGTGACCACCAAAGGCTATCATATGGAATTGCGCAAAGGTTCGGAACAAATAGAAGGTTTATTCACTGGTCAAGTTAGTCAGAAGGTTACCCAATGGATGTTGACTCTGCCGTTGAATGTTACATATAAAATTGGGAATAAAGTTAATCTCAAGGCAGGTCCTTATGTTTCTCTGTTGCTTAACAAGGATTTCAGTGGCATTGCCTCTAATGGGTATTTGCGTGAGAAGGATCCAACTGGTCCGAAAATTATTATTGGTAATAAAGAGGGAGAGTGGGCCACATATGACTTTACCGACGATATGCGTAACTTCCAAGTGGGTGTCGGTGTAGGTCTCGATTGGTATTGGTCAAAAAGCTTGGGCGTTTCTGCCGAACTTAATTGGGGCCTTACAGGTGTTTTCAAGAGCGATTTCAAGACTGTTGAGCAAACCCTTTACCCTCTGTATGGTTGTGTTAGTGTGTTTTACAAAATTAACTGATTCAATAAATACCTTCGCCGATTTACGACAATTTTAATCTTTGTTTTTTTTGTAGGGAGAGATATGAATTTAAATAAAAGACAATCAAGATTGTGGCTGTTGATAGCTATGTTCTTGTTTTTCTGTTTTTCCGTTATTGGCTATTGTGTTGGTAATCGGAATAAATCGGTAACTAATCCTACTGATGATACAAGTCAGTTTGTAATGTTAACCGATGTGGTTCCTGATGCCATACTTGAGATACGTTATTTTGGAACTTATAACTTTGTTGGTCAGCGCATAGACGGGTATATTGAACCAATTGCCTTGTTGACAAGACAGGCTGCTGATAGTCTGCGTGCTGTGAGCGATGATGTTAAACAGCAAGGCTACCGCTTGAAAATATATGACGCTTATCGTCCACAGAGTAGTGTTGATCATTTCGTTAGATGGTCGAAAAGTATCCCCGATACACTGATGAAGCAATATTTCTTCCCCGACCTCGACAAAAGTGTCCTATTCGAGCAAGAATACATTATGGAGAAAAGCGGCCATACGCGTGGCAGTACTTTAGACCTAACGCTTTTTGACATGGCGACAGAAAAAGAGCTTGACATGGGCGGCACATTTGATTGGTTTGGCCCAGAAAGCCACCCCGATTTCTGTGGCAATCCAGATACTGGAGAATATTCTGTTGACAAATCGTCCACTAGACGACCTATCACAGCTGAACAGTTTGCGAACCGCATGATATTGCGTCGTGCTATGTTGCGCCACGGCTTTAAACCTATAGATTCCGAGTGGTGGCACTTCACATTAAAGAATGAACCTTTTCCTGACACTTATTTCAACTTTCCTGTAAATAAATTGTCTATGGAGAAGTAGCGTATTATTTTGATCTTCTGCTTTATTAGAGATAACATAATTAACAACTAAAAGGAACTATTTTATTTATTATGAAGAGATTTTTAGCTATAGTACTTTTGGCATTCGTCATTTCTGCTAATGCTTTTGCACAAAAAGAAGAATGTCAGTGGACGTTAAATACCCGCGCGTGGACTACCAACTATTTTGCATCTCTCATTTATGATGTTGCAACTTCGTTTGTAAAACAATTTGTTTTTGACGACAGCGTTAACGATTCGCTCCTTTTTGAGCGGCTGATTCCAGCCAGTGACATTGTTTTCCCAATAGGTATGGGAAAGAAAGGTTTTGACAATACTCCTATCTTTAATCCCTATCATCGTGCCTTTAGTAATCCTTTCAAGCATCTTGGAGACTATGGCATTGGCTTGGATGCTTCTTTTAAACCATCGGTAGTAGGCATATATGCCGGTGCCTATTTCAAAAGCCAGGAGGTAGTGTTTAAGGACACAAAGGACAATCTACGTGGATTCTATTTCCAACCCCGTGCAGGATTGGTGATTGGGTCAAACAGCCATTCTTTTGAGGCTGGTGTGTACTATGATGTTGTAACTGGATGCGGGGGCTCCGTTGATTTGCATGAAAAGGATATGCTCAAAGGAGGATTTGGGCTTGATTTTGCTTTTTCCCGAACTAAAAACAAGAATACCACATTGCTTCAGTTCTCCATGCCTCTTCATAATTTCTTCAACACCGACTATCCTGGGCAACAAGGATTGAAGCGTAAGGTTGGCTATATCATGCTGTCACGTCGTGTTGTTTTATGATAGCTGGATGGTATTTGATGCTTCGTATTCCTTTTTGTGGAATGGAATGATTAGGAAAAGACTCTGAAAATATGAGAAATATTCTTCTTTTGCTTTTTTCTGCTATGCTGTCGTGTATAGGTTCGACGATGCATGCCAACGACGGAGTGTATTATGCTAAGGGCAACCAATTGGTGCCTATTCGAGAAACCGACATATCCGTTGCAAAAGAGGTGCTAACCATCAGCCTTGGTGATGATGGTTTTGCACGTGTTGATGTGGCATACGAATTTATGAATCATGGAGCGTCTAAGGTCGTGGACATGGGATTTGAGGCAACAAATCCCTACAACACTGGCGACAGCATTAACCCTAAGGGTGTTCATCCTTATATAGAGGATTTTACGGTTGAGATGAATGGTGAGAAACTCTTCGTAAAAAACAGCCTAGTTGAGCCAGGGCTGCTTGACACACCTTATAAAGGTCGACCACAGGATGTGCCAGAAGAATTTGAACGTTATTCTTATGCTTATATCTTTAAGGCACAGTTCCATGAGGGATTGAACCGTGTGCATCACACTTACCGTTATCGTATGTCGTTTGGGGTGGGGCGAACGTTCGAAGTACCTTATTGGCTGACGCCAGCCACGCGTTGGAAAGGTGGAAATATCGGTGACTTCACTTTACGTATTCGGGCAGATCACACAGCCAAGCATTTCCTCTTGCCCGATTCGGTGTTCTCATTTACAAACTTTCGGGTTACCGAGGGTAAGGGAAAAATAAGACGTTCTAAATTTGGATGGAGCTGCGATATGATAGAGATTGCCCTCCGGAATGGCACAGTGGAATGGCATGCAACCAATTTTATTCCTCAAACTGATATGTGTATTCAGTCTGCAGACACTTATATTAGTTTTGATACCAATTATCCTGTTGGCACATTTTATGATCGGAGTGACCACTACGCCATTTGGCCACTAGAGCGAAATGTTTCAAAACAAGTGGCACGCAACCTTCCCTATGCCAATCGTGGATATGTGTTTAAGAAAAAATCGCTTAAACGTCTTTTTGATAGTTTTTGGTGGTACATGCCGGATCCAAAATGGCAGCCCTCAACCGATGATTTCACACCGCGCGAATGGAGACTCATCAAAGAGGGGAGATGATGGAATTGAGAGCAAAAAAAGAATAAGCATAATTATAAAACATGAAGAGAAGGAACTTTTTATGGCTATGCATTGTTGTCTTGCTGTATTGTGGCATGGTCATATCATGCCAGCAAAAACAAGTGAGCGTGAAACATGTTGGCTGTGTGCTCGACTACAGGGCTCATCGTAACTTCCTCTTCAAGATTCCTCAGGCCGATTTGAATTCCAATCCCGCTTTGACGCAGAATCCCGACAACCAGTAATGGGGAAGCCGGTATCGTTGTTACATAGAGTCTGTTTTTTGAATGTTGTGTGCCCCGATAGTTTTTCCGACTATCGGGGCACTTTTTTGTATGAACAAGAAATTGATTTCTCCAGTCTTTACTTTTTAGTTTTTTTCAATCAATGTTTTTGTTTTTTTTCTTTTTCTTCTGAAAGATAATAAAATTTATTCAATAAAAGTTAATATACGTATTAAAAAAAGATAATTTACCACCAATTTCTTTTGTTGGTCGAAAATTACATTTATCTTTGCGAAAGAAATCGAAACTATATGACTGATCATTAATAATCGAATTATCATTATTTACCTTTGCTAGCTATAACGTTATTTTATATAATTACTAAACCAAAAAACATTTAACATGAAAAACGAAAAAGGAAAGAACCTATTCGTTGGTCTGGTTTTAGCTGCTTTTTTGTTCGTTCCATCTATTGGGCGTGCCGACAGCAATGCAAACCAGAACATCTCGAAGCCTGCTGCCGTTCAGCAGCAGACTACTGTAAGCGGTGTGGTTAAGGACAACACGGGACAGCCACTTATTGGTGTAAGCGTGATTGTAAAAAACAACACTCGCGTGGGTACAGTGACCAATTTCGACGGTCAGTTCCAAATCAGTGTACCAAAAGGTAGTACACTGGTGTTCTCTTATGTTGGCTTCAAGAGCCAAGAAGTGAAGGTTGGTGGTGGTGATATCAACATCACCTTGCAAGAAGACCGTTCTAATTTGGAAGAAGTAGTGGTGGTTGGTTATGGTACGATGAAGAAGTCTGACCTGACCGGTACTACTGCCAATGTGAAGACCGATGCCATTATGGCCAATGTGACGGGCAATGCCCTTGAGGCTTTGCAAGGTAAGGCCTCTGGTGTGGCTGTGTTCAACAACAACAAGCCAGGTGCAGGTCCTGCTATCCGTATTCGTGGTTCCAGTTCTATTAATGCCAGTAACGAACCTCTTTATGTGGTTGACGGATTCCCATTGATGAGTGGTGATATCAGTGACATCAACCCTGCCGACATTGAGTCGATGGAGATTTTGAAGGACGCTTCTGCAACGGCCATCTACGGTAGCCGTGGTGCTAACGGTGTCGTAATGATTACTACCAAGACAGGAAAAACAGGTACGAAGAACCTCACATTCAACTCCTCTGTTGGTACACAGATGCCTGGCCGTAAGTTGGGCGTTGTCACAGGTCAGGATTTCATCAACTTCATGAATGCTGCTTACACCAACTACAATAACGATCCATCAAAGGCTCCTTTTGCTAATGGTGACACTTCTTGGTGTACTAACCCGAAGGCAGATACAGACTGGGAAGACCTGCTGCTGCGTAATCATGCCTTTATACAGAACTATAACCTGAGTCTCGATGGTAGTGCCAACGGTACCAGCTATATGCTCTCTGGCGGATATTACAATCAGGATGGTCTTGTTCCCACACAAGGTTTCGAGAAATTCTCGTTCCACACCAACTTGCGCCATCAGTTCAACAGCTGGCTTACCTTGGGCGGAAGTGCACAGTACACCTATTCTATCCGCAACTCCGAGGATAATGCCATGGGTAATGTGGCACGCTATGGATGGCCAACCGACTCTCCATACGATGAGAGTGGTAAGTTGGTAGTTCCCAAGAACCCATATGTTTCTGATGCTTGGAACCCAATGATCGATTATCCCGAGCACATCAGTCGCTCCAACTCTGTACGTGCCATCATCAATGCATTCGCAGAGGCAAAAATTCTCCCCGACCTGACATACCGTATCAGCATCGGCCAAGATGTATTGATGAACCGTGGATATGGTTATAGCACTTCACACCTCGTAGGCAATATGGCCAAAGGTACTGGTAGCGGTAGCCACTCTTGGAACAAGGGACGCAGCAAGTTGATGGAAAATATGCTTACTTATGCAAAGCAGTGGGATGTTCACCGCTTCACCGCAACAGCTGTTTACTCATGGCAGGACTATGACTACCAGAGCACGGGTGTTTCCGGTTCTGGATTCACAGTAGACGCATTGGAGGCATGGGACATCACCAACGCTGTGCGCGATACTTGGAATCCTTCATCAGATCGCTATAGCAACCGTTTGATTTCTTATACAGGACGTGTTACATATGCATACAACGACAAGTACCTGCTCACAGCCACAGCTCGTTGGGATGGTTCAAGCCGTTTTGGTGCCGACAAAAAGTGGGGATTCTTCCCATCAGTGGGTCTTGCATGGCGTATCTCGCAAGAGAATTTCTTGCTGGATAATCCTGTCATCTCCGACTTGAAACTCCGTGCAAGCTTCGGTGTTACAGGTAACCAGGAAATCGGTAACTACAAGTCACTGGCACAACTCGCCAGCGGAAGCAACTATATCTTCAACGGCAGCGAACTCGTGGGCTATGCTCAGACCAAACTGGCCAACCCGAACCTGCAGTGGGAGCGCACCAACCAGTGGAACTTTGGTTTCGACCTCGGTCTGTGGAATCGCTTTACCGTGAACTTCGACTACTATATCCGCGACACTAACAAGTTGCTCTATGATGTGCCACTGCCACGCGAAACTGGTTTCTCAACCTTGCTTAGCAATGTGGGTTCTACCCAGAACAAGGGATGGGAGTTGACCGTCGGCGGTAACATCTTCAAGAACCAGGATTGGTTTGTGGATGCCAGCGTAAACCTTACTTACAACACTAATAAGATTAAGGGACTCTACAACGTGAGCGGTGTGGAGACAGAAGAGATTATCCTGAAGACTGACGGCACTGGTCTTGACCGCCGCCTTGTGATCGGCCAGCCCGTTGACGGACTTTATAGCCGCAAGTCGTTGGGTATCATCAAGACACAGGAGCAACTCGAATGGTACAAGAACTATGTTCCCAAGACAGCCTCTAACGCTTCTATTGGTGATGAGATGTACGAAGACCTGAACGAAAATGGCAGCATCGGTTCTGAAGACTATGTTTGCATCGGTTCTGTTCAGCCGAAGTATTTCTACGGACTGAACCTGAGCGCAGGCTACAAGGACTTCTCTATCAACATCTACGGACAGGGCGGTTTCAAGTATGCATCTATCGCCGGTGCTGAAAGCAGTGGCAACAACGGTACAGAATGGGCACTGAGCTTCTCAGACAACGGTAGTTACCTGCTTTGGGGTGAGAACAACATTCAGGAGCGCCTCTACTTCCCCTCTAAGTATGCTTACGAGCGTATGTGGAGCCCGGAGAATCCCGACGGCGACTATCCACGCCCAGGTTCAAGAGGCACCTATCTCTCTGACCGTACCAATGGTGACTGGAGCTACTTCATCCTGAAGAACATCCAGTTGAACTACGACTTCACCCGACTGCTTAAGATCAAGACCGTGAAGGCTCTGAAGGTGAACCTCAATTTCCAGAACTTCGTGACCTTTGCCAACCACCGCGGCTACAACCCCGTGAACGGTGACATCTCCAACCCGTGGTCCAAGGCCATCATCTTCGGTGTAGACCTCAAATTCTAATCTAACAACAAATATCTAAGGAATATGAAACTATATAAATATATCGTAGCCGGATTGTTCGGACTTGCAGCACTTAGCAGTTGCACCGACTTGGATGAGCATCCATATACGTTTATCGATCCAAACGCCTACTACAAGACTGAGGCTGAGTTGAATTCCGGATTGAATTCGGTGTACAACGCTTACAGATCGCTTTGTAACGATGGTGGTACCTTTATGCGTCTGGAAGGCAGCACCGATTTCGGACAGCCCAACCGCGAGGGTAACAAAAACAATATCAACGACATCAATGCCTGGAAATATCAGAACCAGAACAACAATGCCGGAACCTTTACCAGCGTATGGACAAAGGCTCTTACTGCCATTGCCCGTGCCAATAGTATGATCGACCAGATTCAGAATAATGCCAACATCGCAGACAACATGAAAGCCCGCGCCATTGGACAGTGCCGCTTCCTGCGTGGCTGCAGTTACTACTGGATGGTAAGAATCTACGGCGGTGTGCCTATTATTAAAGAAGCAGTGAAAGATATCAGCAACCTCGAATTCCCGCGTGCAACGGCTGATGAAGTGTACAACTTCATCGTGGAAGACTGGGAATTTGCAGAGGCCAATTTGCCTACTCGCGGCGAAGGCGGCTATGATGTATGGCGTGCCAGCAAGGGTGCTGCTCAGGCTTATTTGGGCAACCTCTATCTCTATCGTGCATCCATGGCAGGTGAAGGTGGCTATAAGACTTATGACAAGACTCTGCTGAACAAGGCTGCTGAGTATTGCAAGAAGGTGATCGACTCCAAGGTTTACGAACTCGTTCCCGATTTCGGCAACCTGTGGTGCTCGCTTAATGGCGACGCTGCCCGCAACACCAAGGAGTCTATTTTTGAGTTGCAGTTTGCCCCCATCTCTGGTCAGAGCAACGGTATGCACCAGAACTTCGGTATGTTTGCTGACTCTGTTTATCCCGTTGACTTCATTTCCTTCGGTAAAACACTCTTCACTGGCGATGGTGACAAGGCCAGCGAGAAGGGCAAGGGCGAAGGTGGCAGTTACTATTACCTGCGTACCGGTCCCTCTGTGGAGGCTTGGAAGAGTTACGATAAGAAAGACCAGCGTCTGAAGGTGCTCATCTCTGAGGGTACCTATAAGAAAGGAGAAAATACGGTGCATTGTGTCTATGACCCAGATGTTGATCTTGGTTCCTTGAAGGGACACCTAGGCTGGGGCAGTTGCTGCCCGGGTAACATCAAGTTCCACGACTTCTCAACCACAGCCCGCACGGCTCTGAAGTCAGGCAACAACTTCATTGTGATGCGCTATGCACAGGTGCTGCTCGACTATGCTGAGATTCAGAACGCACTGGGCAACACTGCTGTTGCTCTGCAATACCTGAACATGGTGCACATGCGTGCCGGTCTGCCCGCTCTGACCGCTGCTGCCGCTCTTGAACTGTACAAGAACGATCCCACTGGCCGTGCCGATGTGAGCAGCGAGGCAGATGCAGTTGACGAGGCCATCTTCATGGAGCGCGGCTGGGAGTTCATCGGCGAAGGTGTCATCTATTACGATGAATTGCGAAGCGACCGTCTTGGCAAGCGCGTTGGCTACTTCGTAAAAAAGTACAACGATATGAAGTACAACCAGGTGCTGCCCTTGGAGTTTGTTCCCACCAAGCACCACCTGTGGTGGATTCCAAACAGCGACATGAGTGCCAACTCTGCACTGGTACAGAATCCTGAAAACAAGGAGGACGCACGTTATACACATTACAAGAATTGATAAACTGTCGATTCTAATCAATTAAGTACATACAAAGAGCCCTGGCGCGGAGAATCCGACAGCCAGAGCTCTTTTTTGTCTTTTTCCTTGCGGTATTGGGATAATATAGTTTGTGGTAAAACGTATTGCAGGTCAAAATGACGGTTTCCGTTATACGTCATAACAAAATATCTTTACAATTTTGTTTTCACGACGATTCTCTCCCCATTTTAGTAAATAGAAAAGAATAGAGGTGCCTGTATAAGTGCTTGAATCTTAGGTTCTTGCTTTGGTTTATCTGGCCATGCATGAAGCGCCATAAACGCTGTTGTTACGGCTATATCTGAATGACGTGTGGCAAAGTGACGTGTTTCTTTAGTTCCTTTAGTTTTTCAAGTTGTTGATATTCTGATGTTTGATTGTTGTTTTTGAAAATGCATGACATTTTTTATTGCTATAATTTTAGTACTTGTTTGCCCGCACAAAAGTGGATTATTATCTTCTTTTTTCGACATTCTTGACATTTCGTGCATTTTACAACAGTTTTTGCAACAAAAAACACGGTAAAGTGATGGTTTTAGTGTGGGTTGCGGTGTAGGATGATTTATTTTAACCGTCTGTTATACAATGAATTATGGGTCAGTGATGGTTTTTGTTGTGTTTTTTCACTTTGTAGAGTGCTGTTTTGGACAGCAACATACCATTCTGTAAATAATTGTTACTGAAAATCTGTGAAAAACCCTTTGCGAGATGATAAATAACCTTTCACCTCATGAAACCATATCTTTCACCCTGCAAAAGATATGGTTTC
>CACZPU010000113.1 GCA_902783165.1 uncultured Prevotellaceae bacterium | reverse complement strand
TTTGCAATCACTACAGGCTCGTTACCCTCGAATACGGCAACGCAGCTGTTTGTAGTACCTAAGTCAATTCCAATTACTTTTCCCATTTTATTTTATTATTTATTTGTTTATACTTAATAATATGAATAACTCTCAGATTGTCTACGCAATCCATAAGTACAATAGCAAAACGTATGCCAAGGACATGAAACCAAACGATGTGGTGACACAAGTATGACAGATTGTCACTCTTATGTCATCTACCATCGTCATTCAATGACAAGATGCCTCAAAACATTTTCCAGTTTTGGTAGAAGAAATCACTATGCAAACGAGAACCGATGGACTTACAATCATTCATCTATAGGTAATAAATGATGATATAACAGTCCTACTCACAGCTATTGAATACAAGTCGTCTTCACTGTCATGCAATCAGATAGTAAAAAAACGAGGTCGAGTTCCAAACATGAACTCGACCTCGAATAATATGAATAATACAATAACTCAACTATTGCACTGTTTCTACGACTATTTCACTACAAATTTCTTTCCGTTACGGATATAGATACCGCGTGTTGGATTTTCTACGACACGTCCGTGCAAATCGTAAATACGGCTGTCAGTAGAAGGATCGATTTTAACATCCGAGATGCCTGATGTATACATTTCATAGCTGTCCTTCTTGTCTGTTACCGAAGAAATGTCAAGATAGGCAGTGTTGTGAGGAATGAATGTACTTGATGTATTTGAGAAAGTAACATTACCGCTTGTATTCTTTCCGAAAGTTATTTTTCCATCGGCAACGTTCAATACACGCATAGTAGTAGCATCGAACTTAGTACGATTGTAGTGAGAGTATGTGCGTATTTTCTCGTACATACAAAAATATACACCTTTCAGCAAGTTGCCACTTACTGCCGGAACAGTTTCCATCAGAGGAAGCAACTTGTTGTCGACAGCATTCTGTGAATTGCACTCCAAAATGACAGGTGTTGCCTCTGGCACTTTGTTCTTGATTTCCACCAGATTCACACTACCGTCGCTATTTACAGCATTTACGTAGTAAGCCTTTACGCCCGAAGAAAGTTGGAAAGGAAATTCTGCATAGAGAGTGGTGTAATATTTTCCGCCCGCTTGCATGGTTGGCTTCACACCAAAATAGTCACCACTTTCATTTTTCACTGGCTTGATATACCAGAAACGGTTGATGGCCTTTGCTGCATTAGCTACGGGTGCGAACTGTCCATTATTGTCACAAAGATAACCCATTGCTACACCTTCCTTGGCGTATGGCACATAGTAACCCTCCTCTATATTACCTTCCCATAATTTCATGGCACGGTTGATAATGTCCTTAGTGTTCACACCCTGAGCCTGCATATAATAGCCTCTCAGCTGAGTTTTTGTACCAGTATCATCGTATGTGAACTTGATGATGGCACCCGGATCGTCGACAACATCGTCGAAAGAATCTTTAAGTTTCAATGCACCAAGATCATACTTGAAGCTTGTTCCATTGACAACAAGGCTTCCCTTCCCGTCTACAAGCGTGGCATGACGTCCTGTCTTGAAATTATAGATGCGATAATAGCCGTCGGGAAAAGGATTGAGAGGAATGTCCTCAGTGGTATTGGTTGTTTGAGCGAACAATTCGGTTGTCAAAGACAGCATGACAGCCATGAGTAGGAGTATTAATTTTCTCATATTATCCATGATTCATCTTTTTATCAGTTTCGTGCGTTGTATCCTTTCAACCTCTTGGCAGTTAAGCAGCCACCTTATGAGCGGACTGCTTAACTGCTATAGGAAGTTGAAGAAGAGAGAAGATTTATTCTTCGGCTACCACTTCTTTCTCAGAGAAATCGAGCACGTTCTTGCGGTTGGCCTGCATGCGCTCATACTCTTCCTTTGAACCGACAATAATCTTATCGAACTCACGAAGACCAGTACCAGCAGGTATTCTGTGTCCACAAATAACGTTTTCTTTCATGCCTTCAAGTGTATCCACCTTGCCACGGATGGCTGCTTCATTAAGCACCTTGGTGGTCTCCTGGAATGATGCAGCTGACATGAAGCTCTTTGTTTGCAGAGCTGCACGTGTAATACCCTGAAGAATCTGTGTAGATGTTGCCGGAACAGCATCGCGCACCTGTACGATACGCAAGTCGCGGCGCTTGAGCATAGAATTCTCGTCGCGGAGTTTACGCGAGGTGACTATTTGTCCCTTCTGCATGTTCTCGCTATCGCCAGCATCGACAACCACCTTTTTGCCCCAAATGCGATCATTCTCCTCTGCGAAATCGAGCTTGTCAACCACCTCTTGTTCCAAGAAAGAGGTGTCACCCGGATCATTGATTTGAACTTTGCGCATCATCTGACGCACGATGATTTCGAAATGCTTGTCATTGATTTTCACACCTTGCAGACGATACACATCCTGCACCTCATTCACGATATACTCCTGAACAGCGGTAGGACCCTTGATGGCCAAAATGTCATTGGGTGTAATCACGCCATCAGACAAAGGAGTACCAGCACGCACAGCATCGTGTTCCTGCACCAAAATCTGCTTGGACAATGACACAAGATAATGCTTCTGGTCGCCAGTCTTACTGGTGATGATTATTTCACGATTACCACGTTTCACCTTGCCCATTGAAACCTCACCGTCAATTTCAGAAACCACAGCAGGATTAGATGGGTTGCGAGCCTCAAATAGCTCGGTAACACGCGGAAGACCACCAGTGATGTCACCGCCTTTGGCAACTGTACGTGGAATCTTGACGATTGTAGTACCCGACTTGACTGTCTGTCCGTCTTCAACCACAACGTGTCCACCCACTGGGAGGTTGTATGTACCTACAACCATGCCGTTGGCATCAATGATGTCGCAGGTCGGCACCTTCGACTTATCCTTCGATTCGGTGATAATCTTTTCGGTAAGACCTGTTGTCTCGTCTGTTTCTGCCTTGAAGGTTACATTCTCCACTACATCGCGGAACTTCAGAGTTCCTGCATACTCGGAAACGATTACTGCATTGAACGGGTCCCAACGAGCAATCAAGTCGCCCTTCTTCACGGTATCGCCAGCTTTAAAATAGAGCGAGCTACCATAAGGAACGTTCATTGTAGAAAGCACAATCTTTGTATTGATATCAACAAAGCGCACTTCTGCCAGACGGCTAACAACCATCTCACATTTCACATCTCCCATTTCACCTTCCTCAGTGAAAGGTACTGTACGCAATTCGTCGAACTCAAGTTTACTGTCATTCTTGGCAATGATGGAGGCGTTTGCGGCTGCATTACCAGCCACACCACCAGCGTGGAACGTACGGAGGGTAAGCTGAGTACCAGGCTCACCAATGGCCTGTGCGGCAATCACGCCTACAGCTTCTCCTTTCTGAACCATGCGCTGTGTAGCAAGATTTCGTCCGTAGCACTTCATACATACGCCCTTCTTGCTTTCACAGGTGAGCACCGAACGTATTTCAACACTCTCAATTGGTGAATCCTCTATGATTTGAGCAACCGACTCAGTGATTTCCTCACCAGCGGCAACAATCAATTCGCCAGTGCTTGGATGAACAATATCATGAACAGATACACGTCCGAGAATGCGCTCATAGAGCGTAGAGATGGTTTCATCACCATTCTTCAGTGCAGTGCAGACCAGTCCGCGTAATGTGCCACAGTCTTCTTCTGTAATGATCACATCATGAGACACGTCAACAAGACGACGGGTAAGATAACCAGCGTCGGCTGTCTTCATAGCCGTATCGGCCAAACCTTTGCGAGCACCGTGAGTGGAGATGAAATACTCCAGCACAGACATACCCTCCTTGAAGTTGGAAAGAATAGGGTTCTCAATAGTACCACGAGACTCAGCACCTGCCTTCTGGGGTTTGGCCATCAGTCCACGCATACCTGCCAACTGCTTAATCTGGTCTTTAGAACCACGAGCACCAGAATCGAGCATCATGTAAACGGCATTGAATCCTTGGTCTGCCTCGGTCATTTGCTTAAGAAGGATGTCTCCCAAACGGTTGTTAACATGTGTCCATGCATCGATAACCTGATTATAGCGTTCATTATCGGTAATGAATCCCATGTTATAGTTATCGGTAATGGCCTGTACCTCATCGTTACCCTTCTGTACCAGTTCTTCCTTTTCTTTTGGAATAATGATATCGTCGAGGTTGAACGACAGACCAGCACGATAAGCCATACGGTAACCCAGGTTCTTAATACCATCGAGGAACTCGCATGCCTCAGCGAAACCTACATGGTTGATAACATCGGCAATAATGTCGCGCAAAGATTTCTTGGAAATAACTTTGTTCACATAGCCAACTTCATCAGGTATGATGCCATTAACAATGACACGACCAACAGAGGTTTCCACCATGTGATGACAAACATTACCATTTTCATCAAGATCCTTCACAACCACCTTCACTTGGGCATGGAGATCGCAACGTCCCTCATTGTGAGCAATAATAGCTTCTTCTGGACCATAGAAGGTAAGTCCTTCACCTTTGACTCCTGGGCGAATCTTTGTGATATAATACAATCCGAGCACCATATCCTGAGAAGGCACGGTAATAGGTGCGCCATTAGCAGGATTAAGGATATTATGGCTCTGGAGCATCAATATCTGAGCCTCAAGGATAGCCTCGTTAGAAAGAGGAAGGTGGACAGCCATCTGGTCACCGTCGAAGTCGGCATTGAAAGCCGTACATGCCAACGGATGCAACTGGATTGCCTTACCCTCAATCAGCTTAGGCTGGAAAGCCTGTATACCAAGACGGTGAAGTGTCGGCGCACGGTTGAGAAGCACAGGATGACCTTTCATCACATTCTCAAGAATATCCCAAATGATGGGCTCCCTGCGATCAACAATCTTCTTGGCGCTCTTAACGGTCTTGACAATGCCACGCTCAATGAGTTTACGGATGATGAAGGGCTTATAAAGTTCAGCAGCCATTAACTTGGGCAGACCGCACTCACCCATCTTCAATTCTGGACCTACGACAATAACCGAACGAGCAGAATAGTCGACACGTTTACCGAGCAGATTCTGACGGAAACGGCCCTGCTTTCCTTTCAGAGAATCGGAAAGTGACTTTAACGGACGGTTGGAATCGCTCTTCACAGCCGATGATTTGCGACTGTTGTCGAAGAGAGAGTCTACCGACTCCTGAAGCATACGCTTTTCGTTACGAAGGATTACCTCTGGAGCCTTAATCTCCACCAATCTCTTCAAGCGGTTGTTACGGATGATAACGCGACGATAGAGGTCGTTCAAGTCAGAGGTAGCAAATCGTCCACCATCGAGTGGTACCAACGGGCGCAACTCGGGAGGTGTTACAGGAAGAATCTTCATAATCATCCATTCGGGACGATTGATGTTCTTACTGCTACGGAAAGACTCCACCACCTGAAGGCGCTTCAAAGCCTCTGTCTTACGTTGCTGCGAGGAGTCGCTATTGGCACGGTCACGGAGTTCATAACTCAAAGTGTCAAGATCGAGACCTGCAAGCAAATCGTAAATTGCCTCAGCACCCATTTTGGCAATGAACTTGTCGGGATCTGTATCCTCCAAGTATTCATTGCCCTGTGGGAGATTGTCCATAATATCAATATATTCGTCTTCAGAAAGGAGGTCCATCTGATGAGAGCCATTCACCTCATCACCTTCAGCATTCTTCTTTCCAGCCATAACACCCGGCTGAATGACGACATATTTCTCATAATAAATAATAGAATCAAGTTTCTTGGTAGGAACACCGAGAAGATATCCTATTTTGTTAGGCAGCGAACGGAAATACCAAATATGAGCTACAGGAACAACCAATTCGATATGACCAGTACGCTCACGACGAACTTTCTTCTCCGTTACCTCTACGCCACAACGGTCGCAGACAATACCCTTATAACGAATACGCTTATATTTTCCACAAGCACACTCATAGTCCTTGGTAGGACCAAAAATACGCTCGCAGAACAAGCCGTCGCGCTCGGGTTTGTAGGTACGATAGTTGATGGTCTCAGGCTTTGTCACCTCACCATAGCTACTCTCGAGAATTTCCTCCGGAGATGCAAGTCCGATGGTTATCTTTGTAAAATTATTCTTTACTTTTGAATCTTTCTTGAAAGCCATATTCTAATGCTTAATTCTTAGTTCTTAATTCTTAATTTCACTTAGTCGAGGGTTACGCTGAGACCAAGTCCGCGAAGCTCGTGCAATAACACATTGAGAGACTCTGGTATACCAGGAGTTGGCATTGGATCGCCCTTGACAATGGCTTCGTAAGCCTTTGAACGACCAGCCACATCATCACTCTTGATTGTCAGAATCTCCTGAAGGACATGGCTGGCGCCAAATGCCTCAAGAGCCCAAACCTCCATTTCTCCGAAACGCTGACCTCCGAACTGAGCCTTACCACCAAGCGGCTGTTGTGTGATAAGAGAGTACGGTCCAATAGAGCGGGCATGCATCTTATCTTCAACCATGTGACCAAGTTTGAGGAAGTAGGTGATACCCACTGTTGCTGGCTGGTCGAACTTCTCACCTGTCTCACCATCATAGAGGTGGGTTGAGCACAAACGAGGCAAACCGGCTTTGTCTGTCCAGTCCTGCAAGTCCTCCAACTTAGCTCCATCAAAAATAGGAGTGGCGAACTTCACGCCAAGTCGCTTTCCGGCAGCACCGAGAATTGCTTCAAATATCTGACCAAGATTCATTCGAGAAGGAACGCCCAATGGGTTCAGCACCAAATCTACAGGACGGCCATCCTCAAGGAACGGCATGTCCTCCTGACGAACCACTTTCGAAACGATACCTTTGTTACCATGGCGTCCGGCAAGTTTATCACCAACGCCAATTTTACGTTTCTTGGCAACATACACCTTTGCCATCTGCAGAATACCCGAAGGCAGTTCGTCACCGATGGTAATAGCCAGCTTGCGACGCTTCAGTTCTGCATCAAGCAGTTTATATTTCTTGATGAAGTTCATAATCAACTGCTGAATCAACTGATTCTTGTGCTCATCATCAGTCCAGCCGCTGCTCTGAATACCATCATATTCAAGATTCTTAAGAGCAGTAATAGTAAACTTGCTACCCTTCGGAATAATCTCCGCATCAGTATAGTCCTTCACACCTTGAGATGTCATTCCCTCGGTGAGAACCATCAATTTGTCAATCAGAATGTCTTTCAAGTCATTGATCTTTGCCTCATGCTCTTCGTCAATCTTTGCAAGGATTGCCTTGTCTTGCTGCTTGCTCTGACGTGTCTTCACCGCACGAGAGAACAATTTCTTGTCGATGACAACACCTGTAAGCGACGGGTTGGCCTTCAACGATGAATCCTTCACATCACCAGCCTTGTCGCCAAAGATGGCACGAAGCAGTTTCTCTTCTGGCGACGGGTCGCTTTCTCCCTTTGGAGAGATTTTTCCAATAAGGATATCACCTGGCTCTACACGAGCACCCACGCGAATGATACCATTTTCATCGAGGTCTTTTGTTGCCTCCTCACTCACGTTAGGAATGTCGGCAGTAAACTCTTCCATACCGCGCTTTGTCTCGCGTACATCAAGAGAATACTCATCCACATGTACAGATGTGAGGATGTCCTCACGGACAACGCGCTCGTTGAGCACAATAGCATCCTCATAGTTGTACCCTTTCCAAGGCATGTAGGCAACGAGCAAGTTGCGTCCCAATGCCAATTCACCATTCTCAGTAGCATATCCTTCGGTCAGGATATCACCCTTCTTAACGCGCTGGCCTTTTTCACAAATTGGACGAAGGTCTACAACCATATTCTGATTGGTACGACGGAACTTAGGAATACGATATTCTTTCAGTGCAGGCTCAAAGCTGACAAACTCTTCATCGTCGGTGCGATCATACAAGATACGTATTGTTGTGGCATCAACATATTCTATCAATCCATCACCTTCTGCAGTAATCATGGTTCTTGAATTCTCGCAAACCTGCTTCTCAATACCGGTTCCCACAATAGGAGCCTCGTTGTGGAGCAATGGGACAGCCTGACGCATCATGTTAGAGCCCATCAGCGCACGGTGAGCATCGTCGTGCTCAAGGAATGGAATCAGACCGGCTGCAATAGAAGCAATCTGCTGTGGAGCAACATCCATAAGGTCAACCTCATTTGGAGATACAACAGGGAAGTCGGCATCCTGACGGCATTTCACATAAGTACGGATGAAAGAGCCATCGTCTTTCAAAGGAGCATTTCCCTGACCAATGATATGGTCTTCCTCTTCTTCTGCAGTAAGATAAACCACGTTGTCATTATCCAAATCAACCACGCCATCTTTCACCTTGCGGTATGGTGTCTCGATAAAGCCCAGGTCATTAATCTTAGCATAAACACAAAGTGAAGAAATAAGACCGATGTTCGGACCTTCTGGACTTTCAATTGGACAGAGGCGTCCGTAGTGAGTATAATGCACGTCACGAACCTCGAAACCTGCACGTTCACGCGACAGACCGCCAGGACCAAGAGCTGACAAACGGCGCTTGTGTGTTACTTCTGCCAATGGGTTGGTCTGGTCCATGAACTGGCTCAGCGGATTGGTTCCGAAGAATGAATTGATAACGCTTGAAATAGTCTTTGCGTTGATCAAATCGGTAGGTGTGAACACTTCGTTGTCACGAACATTCATACGTTCACGAATGGTACGGCTCATACGGGCCAAACCAATAGAGAACTGATTGCTGAGTTGCTCACCAACTGTACGGACACGACGGTTTGACAAATGGTCAATATCGTCAACAGTTGCGTTACTATTAACCAACTGAATCAGATACTTGATAATTTCAATAATATCTTCCTTGGTAAGGATACGAACACTCATATCGGTATCCAAACCTAATTTCTTGTTGATACGATAACGGCCCACATCACCAAGGTCATATCGCTTATCAGAGAAGAACAGATTCTGGATTACCTCACGAGCACTTGCATCGTCGGCAGGGTCTGCATTTCTCAACTGGCGATAGATGTAATTGACGGCTTCTTGCTCACTGTTGCTGGGATCCTTCTGGAGTGTGTTGAAGATAATGGAATACTTCTGAGCCACTTCGGCGTCCTTATGGAGCAGAACGGTTGAAGCACCACTTTCTAGAATCTCATCAACATTCTCTTTTGTGATTTCGGTCTCACGATCCATGATCACTTCATTGCGCTCGATGGATGTCACTTCACCGGAATCCTCATCAACAAAGTCCTCATTCCAGCTCTTCAGCACACGGGCAGCAAGACGCTTACCGATGGCCTCCTTCATATTCTTTTTGTTTACCTTTACCTCTTCGGCAAGGTCAAATATCTGAAGGATATCCTTATCAGCCTCGAATCCGATGGCGCGAAGCAGAGTTGTAACTGGCAACTTTTTCTTTCTGTCGATGTATGCATACATCACATTGTTGATGTCAGTAGCAAATTCAATCCAAGAACCCTTGAAAGGAATGATTCTGGCAGAATACAATACTGTACCGTTTGCATGAACGCCCTGGCCGAAGAAAACACCAGGAGAACGATGCAACTGGGAAACAACTACACGTTCAGCACCATTGATGATGAATGTGCCATTGTTGGTCATATAGGGTATTGTACCAAGGAATACATCCTGAATGAAAGTGCCGAAATCCTCATGATCCGGATCTGTACAATACAGTTTCATCTTGGCCTTCAGAGGCACACTATAGGTCAGCCCTCGCTCAAGACATTCATCAATTGAATAGCGGGGCGGATCAATATAGTAATCCAAGAACTCAAGAACGAAATTATTACGCGTGTCGGTAATAGGGAAATTCTCTGCGAAAACCTTATATAAGCCGTCATTCTTGCGTTCTTCAGGCGGAGTGTCCAACTGCAGAAAGTCTCTAAACGACTTTAATTGCACATCAAGAAAATCCGGATATGGCATCGGATTCTTTACGCTGGCAAAATTTACTCTGTTATCAACAATTTTCGAAGCCATCTATATTATTAGTATTATGTGAAAATGAATCTGATGAATAAACTGATAGAGAAATGAACCTTTCATCATCATCGTAAGACAAGAAAAGGTTAGGACTCCTCTACTTGAGAAATCCTAACCCATTTTGCTATAAATAAGCGCTATTATTTCAGCTCAATCTTGGCACCAGCCTCTTCGATAGCCTTCTTCAGGTTCTCAGCCTCGTCCTTAGAAAGACCTTCCTTCAGTGTAGAAGGAGCACCGTCTACGAGATCCTTAGCCTCTTTCAGACCAAGACCACAAGCTTCTTTCACTGCCTTTACAACCTGCAGTTTAGCACCACCAACCTCAGCAAGAACAACATCGAAAGATGTCTTCTCCTCAGCTGCAGCGGCCTCGCCACCAGCAGGAGCAGCAGCTACTGCAACGGCTGCAGCAGCAGGCTCAATTCCGTACTCGTCCTTCAGGACTGTTGCCAACTCGTTAACTTCTTTTACTGTAAGGTTTACCAACTCT
>CACZPU010000112.1 GCA_902783165.1 uncultured Prevotellaceae bacterium | reverse complement strand
GCCATGTGTGTTCACACCGCAATCGACTGGAATCAGGCTACATTTATGGCCATTGGTACAATTCCTGCGTTCATCATCCTGCCTTCACTGCCTATCTTGAAGAAATGGTTAGGCAAGAAAGGTCTTTATTATGCGCTTCTCTCTATCGGCCTTGTCGGATTTGCCATCTTGTTCACCATAGGTAAATTCTTCGATGTCAGCAGCTATAATACACTTGTCCAGATAGCAAAGGTTATGACGGGAGTGGGTCTTCTTGTCGGTTCTCTGATGTGGGCACTGATTCCTGAAGTCATCACCGAGGCAGAGTATCGCACCGGGAACAGACCTGCAGCCACGGTAAACGCTCTTGCCGGTGTTGCCTTCAAGGCTGGTTTCTCCATTGCCGGTTGGATTACTCCGTTGGTAATGGGATGGATAGGTTTTAACTTCGCCACTGAAGAGTCTGCTTTGGCCACCGATCCTATGGCATGGTTTACGGTTACATGTGTTTTTGCCATCGTCGGTTTTGTCCTCTTGATGCTTTGCTTCATGGGCAGCAAGGAGAATATCACTACCACACCTGAAAAGCCTGTTAGTTTCGGAGAGATGTGGCAAGAGTTCAAAGACAGCAAATGCCTTCAGTTGGTGCTCAGCATCTTTGTCGTGGTGTTCTTGGCTTCATTTATCAGCGGACCGGTCAACGCCTATTATCCGAAACTGGCCAACTATTCTGAAATAGCACAGAACGCCATCCTGTGGTTCACGACCATCATTCCCGCTATACTTCTTGTTGTCGTAGGCTACCTTATCTATAAGTATCCTCTTACTGATGAGCGACTCGACGAAATCAACATGGAAATTGAAAACCGCCAAAAGGCTGACAACAATCAATGACTCTAAAAAATATTATCATTATAGGTTCATTCGTCTGCTGCTGTCTTTCTTCGACAGCGCAGACAATGGCATTGAAAGACGCCTACCGTGACTTCTGGCGCACCTGCGTGAGTGTAAACCAATGGCAAGTGAAGGCTGAGAACACTTCAAATGGTTCGAGCCAGACAAGTTTTGCAGGGTTGGATCAGACTGCCGACTGGGAGACGATTCAGAAGCATTTCGACTGGGTGGTGGCAGAGAACTGTATGAAGTGCGAGGTGATTCATCCCCAAGAAGGTGTCTATGACTTCACACTGGCCGACCAGTTTGTGGACAAAGCACGTGCAGCAGGACTCAAAGTACTGGGACACTGTCTGATTTGGCACTCGCAGTGCGCACCCTGGTTCCATGTGGATGAGAACGGGAATATGGTGTCTGCCGCGGTATTGAAAAAGCGCATGAAAGAGCATATCACCACCGTGATGTGTCATTTCAAAGGGCGCGTTGATGCCTGGGACGTGGTGAATGAAGCTTTTGAAGACGATGGCTCCATGCGCAAAAGTCTGTTCTGGCAAATCCTCGGCGAGGATTTTATACCCCTTGCCTTCCAATATGCGCATGAGGCTGACCCAACTGCCGAGCTCTACTACAACGATTTCTCTATGAACAAGAAGGCGAAGATAGAGGGAGTGGCACAATACTTCAAGCCGCTCATCAGCCGAGGAATGCCTATCACCGCCATCGGCATGCAGGGACATATGATTCTTGAGGACGGATTTGACCTTATTCCTCAATACGAATATGCCATCAACACCATAAGTAAATTGGGGGTTCCTACCTTCTTCTCCGAACTCGACTTCTCTGTCCTACCAAATCCTTACGGATTCTCCGGCGCAAATGTCAGCGACCGATTCGCCTACCGGCAAGAGATGGACCCGTTTATAGAGGCGCTACCCAAAGAAAAAGAGGAAGAATTCAACCTCTTTGTAGAAGGATTCTTCAAGATGTTGCTCAACCACAAAGAGAACATATTGCGCCTAGGATTCTGGAACCTAAACGACAAATGCTCTTGGCGCAACGACTTCCCC
This sequence comes from uncultured Prevotellaceae bacterium, assembly GCA_902783165.1. Classification (GTDB taxonomy): domain Bacteria; phylum Bacteroidota; class Bacteroidia; order Bacteroidales; family Bacteroidaceae; genus Prevotella. Next base: position 1,335 of record CACZPU010000112.1, on the reverse strand, counting down.
ATCAATGGGCGACACGACTACGCTACGCTTTTCGACCGTAGCGGACAAGCCAAGCCCATAGTGCAACGGCTTATCAATCTGGTGAAACCACAGCCAACCACAGAAAACAAGAAGACCAAAACAAAGAAAAGAAACAAATAACATCAACACTATATAATAATATGAAAGCAAGATACCTTTTCCCCAGTGACTATATGGCCGACCCTGCGGCACATGTGTTCAACGGCAAACTGTACATCTATCCTTCTCACGACCGCGAGTGCGACAATGTTTTCGATGATGATGGCGGTCATTTCCAGATGCGCGACTACCACGTGCTGTCTTTCGACGACCTTGAGAACGGAGAGGCAACCGACCACGGCGTTATCCTCGACCAAGACCAAGTGGCATGGGTGGAGAAACAGATGTGGGACAGTGATGTAGTAGAAAAAGACGGGAAATACTATCTCGTATTCTCTGCCAAAGACTATAATGGCGAGTTCCATCTGGGCGTTGCCATAGCCGACAAGCCCGAGGGGCCATTCATTCCACAGGAGCACCCCATTCGTGGCGCTTACAGCATCGATCCCTGCGTTTTCAAAGACGACGATGGCAGCATCTACTGTTATTACGGCGGACTATGGGGCGGCCAGCTTCAATGGCATGTACCACTCAGTGTGAAGCCTGTTCAGCAGCCTGACACCGAAGCAGCCCCTGCCGGATATGTAGACTTGGGACACGCTTCTGACAAGAAAACCGAGCTATGGTCACCTTCCGACGCTCCAGCACTTTCGAGCTATGTGGCTCGAATGTCCGACGACGTGCTGCAATTCACCGAGGCACCACGTCCCGTAGTCATCGTTGACAAAGAAGGAAATCCGCTTCGTGCAGACAATCCCCACCGTTTTTTCGAGGCATCATGGATGCACAAATACAACGGCAAATACTACTTCTCCTATTCCACTGGCGACAGCCACTTGCTGTGTTATGCAATAGGCGACAATCCCTATGGGCCTTTCACCTATCAAGGCGTTATTCTCGAACCCGTTGTAGGATGGACCACCCATCACTGCATCGTGGAGTTCAAAGGCCAATGGTATCTGCTCCATCACGACTGTGTGCCTTCAAACGATGTAACCCATCTGCGTTCACTGAAGGCAATGAGTCTACACTACAATCCCGATGGAACCATCCAAACCATGAGGAGCGAATGAGGCCCAGGCTTCAAGAGCAGAAAGAATTGCCCAGCTGTCAAAGATTTCCTTTTTTGTCGTGCAAAAGATAATCAATCGCGCCGCAAAAAATAATCTTTTGGTCGCTAAAAGGTTATCTTTCACCTCATGAAACCATATCTTT
>CACZPU010000111.1 GCA_902783165.1 uncultured Prevotellaceae bacterium | reverse complement strand
TACCTTCTGGCAAGGTAACATGTTTTAGAGCCTCTGCATCTTGGAAAGCCTCATATTCTATAGTTCTCACCGATGTTGGAATATGAACGTCTTCCAATTTTGGTGCCTGAAAAAAAAGTTGATGGGGAATAGTCGTTATGCCTTCTGGCAAATATAACTCTTTTAATTGTTTGAAATTATCGCAGAACATTTTAAACGGATTAGAAGTAATGCTCACAAAGGATGCAGGTGCCATTTCCGACCAATCCATGAATGTGACATTTGACAATCTGGATTTGACATTATTAATAAAAAGATTTGCATCCATCGTCCCTTTAATATAAGCAACATGCATGTTGCCCATGTTATTGATAATGTCGTTGGTAAAATCATCTTGTGTCGCATTCTCAAACCAAATGGTGTCATTAGATACCCTAATGGTTGCCTTTGCCCCGATTGACACTGTCAGGACAAGCAGACAAAAAATAGCTTTTTCATTTTCGTAACTTTTTGTATCATGACTTAATTAATTAATATTTTTATGCAAAGATATGTTTATATAGTGTTCTGCGGACTTTACACTCAAACGAAATTTTGTCATCTGTTTGCGCAAACAGCAAAAAGTGCTTAGTATTACACCTCATTTGTTTATTCGCAGTGTTTTCATTATGTTGACGGGATTAACCACTTGAGTCTTTAATATCCTCTCTTCTTGTCCAGTCTCTCCTATCGTCCAGAATCTCAGTTGTCAGTGGGGTTATTAAAGCTTTCCAACCGACTTGACTTAATCAATTGTATAAGTTTCGCCTTCTTCCGATATGGCGATTTTTTGGGAAGATTAAAAAGATATTTGATGCAAAACAACTTTATACGCACTTAATTAACACCATTAAACATTATTTAACCCGTCAAGTTTTTTTTTGAGTGACAATTGTTCCCGTTTACAGCAACATGGAAAAAATGTCTGCAGGCAACATACTTGAAGTTTGTTGCCTGCAGACAATCAAGACAGCCCAAACAAGCGTGTGGAGGTTTTGGTAAAAATGTCTCTGATAATTAATAAAGAAAGGCGAGAGTTATTTAAAAGTCATCTTGCCTACATCCTGCAGTATGATGTTTTTGTTGTCCGACTGGATGTTCTCGAAAGTGACATCCTCGATGGGCGATTCGGGCAGTCCTGTTGCCTTGACCAGGGTGCGGCACTTGTCCACGCGAATATCCTTGAAGTGCATATTGCGATAGACGGGTGTCAACTCGTTGACCGCCGGTGTGGGATGGCGTTGTGCCATCTTGCCCACATACATGGCACTGCCCAGCATGTCCCAACTAAAAGCACTGCCTGGCGTATCCTTGATATGAATACGCTCGAACCACATGTTCTCGCCGCCACCGCCACGCGGGCGTCGTGTCTTGAAGTAGAGACCAGAGCGTGGATTCTCCATCACACAGTCGTGCATATACACGTTTCGCACCATGGCAGCTGTCTCGCTACCGATGGTCATGCCGCCCACACCACGCTTCACTGTGCAATAGCGCACCACCACATTCTCTGTGGGCCGCGCCTTCTTCTTGCCGTCCATTCCGCGCCCCGACTTCAGTGTGAAGCAATCGTCTCCGCAATCCAAGGTGGTGTATTCTATCAGTGCATTCACCGACGAGTCGATGTCGATGCCATCGGTGCGGCCCATGCCAAAGCTGGCCACTTCCACGTCGCGAATGATGATGTTCTCACAATACACAGGCACAATGTTCCAGAAGATGCTCTTCAGGAAGGTAACACCCTCCACAAGAATGTTCTTGCAATTGATGGGACCAAAGAATTGGGGCAGGCACACCTGACCGCCATTGGCTCCATCGAACACACGCTGTTCCAATGGCATTTGCTGCAACTCCTCTTTCACGCCACCCATGGCCTGACGCATCATCCCACAGTCGCGTGCAGGAGCTATCAACTTACCCTTGCCTGTGAGGGCGATGTTCTCGGCACCATTGGCATAGACCATGGCACCCATAGAGATGACGTCAACACCCTCGTTACGTGTGGGCACGCAGGGCAGATAATCCTTGATGTCACCGCTAAAGTGCAATTCGGCGCCCTCCTCGAGACGCAGGTTGATGTTGCTTTTCAGCTCGATACGCCCCGAGAGCCAATTGCCAGCAGGCACAATCACGGTGCCACCGCCTTTCTTTGCCAGCTGGTCGATGGCTTTCTGAATGGCCACGGTGCTGAGTTTCTGTTGCTTGGCACCGGTCTTTGTGATACTGATTGTTCGGTTGGGGAACACAGGCCGCTGCAACTGCGGCATGTCGAACGGCGCCTTGATGGGTTCAATCTCATAGGGAACCTGCTGCGCAGAAGCCGACGGCACGAACAGCACGAGGGCTGCAGCACATATCCATGCGGACAAATGGGATGTTTTCATATTCGTTGGATTTGTTGTTTATTCGTTCATTGTTATTTTCACCACCGGGACAAACGATAGCGGTTTGGCTGTGGAGAGCCTTAGAGAAGTGTCATCGCATTGATAGGCCACCTTCCCCACACCGAGGATTTCCACTTTTTTGATGGATTTTTTCTTTCCTGCCAACGACCTGATTTCGAACTTTCCATCGTTCGGCCGTTGCAAGACTATGGCATAAAGCACCGTCCCCTTCTTAGTGAAGCGTATGTCTGCCGATGTATAGTTTTTGTTGGCCTCGTTGAAGCCCAGTGGGTTAGTCATCTCTGAGACATTCTCCATGTCGGGGCCTTCACCATATTTCACCCATGGACGTGTGCCGAAGATGCACTCGCGATTCACCGTCATCCAATCACCGATACTGTCGAGGATTGCCACTTCACGCTCGTCTATGGTTCCGTCGGCTCGCACAGGTACACTGAGCAGCATGTTTCCATTCTTGCTCACGATATCGGAGAGCATACGCACCACGCGGAGCGCCGTCTTGTAGGTGTTCTTGGTGAAGCGGGTACGGTCGTAGTGCCATGAGCCCAGACAGGTGCATGTCTGCCACGGATAGGGATTGATGTCGTTGAGAGCGCCGCGCTCCACGTCCCACACCAGGCAGTCCTGCTGTTCGCGGTTGAGTTGTTTGGTTGTAATCACACCATCCTGTTTGCCATCGTGCCAAAGAGCATTACTATTATAATAATGTGCAGCAATTTTGAGTCCCACATCACTCACAGGCCAAAGAGGCAGCACAGAGTCGTCGAAATAGAGAAGGTCGGGTTTGTATTTGTTGATGACATCGAGCGTACGATCATAGTAGTTCTCCACATAGTCAGCATCGGGGATATCGGTTGCGTGACCATCCCTGCCAGTATAGCCGGTGTTCTTCAGCGCATGACCGCGGGCATAGAGCACCTGTGGGTCTTTGCCTTCCCACCACTTTCCCTTGCCGTCGGCCTTGGTCAGCACACCGTCGTAAGGCACACCCTTGTACACTCCACTGGTATCGGAATCCTCCGAACGGTTGTACCAGCTCCAAGCACGCGACGAGTGGATGCTCACACCAAAGCGAAGGCCTGCCTTGCGCGCTGCCTGCTCCCATCCCTTCACAATATTCTTGTGCGGACCTTCCACCGTAGCATTCCACGGATGATACTGGCTGTCCCAGAGGTCGAAGTTGTCGTGATGGTTGGCCAAGGTGACGAAATATTGCGCACCGGCACGTTTGTATAATGCCATGAGTTTTTCGGGATTCCAATTTTCAGCCTTCCACTGATGAGCAAGATCCTTAAATCCCACCTTCGACGGATGGTCGAAATGCTGCAAATGATACTTGTTCTCGCGCGAACCTTGTTTATACATGTAGTGGGCATACCAATCGCCATACTCAGGAACGCTCTGTGGTCCCCAATGCGCCCATATACCGAACTTGGCGTCGCGGAACCAATCGGGCGCCTCGAATTTGGCCAACGAACTCCAGATGGGTTTGTACTTGCCGAATTGCATCGGCTCCACCTGACTGTCAACAACATAGAAGTTGCCTGTGTTCACTTTAAGAATGACAGCACTCAATGGTGGTAGTTCCACACGAATCTGCCCTTTTTCCACCTTTGCCTTGTTCCATGTAGGAGCCTCGAGCGACCCATCGGGCATGATGGGATGCCCGCCAATGAGCTGTCCTTTCTTGGCGAGGTATTTCTCTTCGGCAGCAATGTCGTCCATAGAGTTCTGGTTGGTGAGAAGAATATAGTCGGCACTATGTACTTGCTGACCACCGTCGGCCAACGACACCATGAGCTGGCGCACACCAGCACCATTGTTCACATCTTTGTTGACAATGGTGACGTAGGTGAATCCGTGTCCGTCGTTGGTGGCATAGGCAGCAAGATGCTCGCTTTGGCCGGAGAGACGCACCTGTCCAAGTCTTCTTTGTCCGCCATTGTCGCCCACGGCACCAATGCCGAAAGCTATCAGCGCATAGCTCAGCGGACAGATGTCGAAACCATCGCCCTGAGAGATAAAAGCAGCATAGAAGGGAACCATCCCATCGCCACCCACGCGATCGCCTGTATGGAAATTCACGCCTTGGTTTCCACGCATGGCCCACCAATACATATAATCCAATGCCCATAGAGCCGCAGCATGGGCATTGCTGGCGCCATTGAGACCACTGAACCAATAGCTGTTGGTCTCTGAAAGACGGAAACCAGGAAGGTTTTGAATGCCAAAAACACGTTCCATTTGGTTATATACGCGCTGGTTTTCCTCCACCAGTTCGTCGGAAAGCAGATACCTGCTGCGCTCCTTATAGTCGAACGGAATCAGTTCGCTGTGGTTCTTGGCCGTATTGGGATTCTTATACGAGCAACCGGCAGAATAGCTGTGCATGGTAAGCAGTCTCAGCACTTGCTGCTTGGCATTGGGGTTGGTCTGTCCGTAGTCGTCCCACAACTTATTACACAACGTAGGATTGGGATTGTCATCGGGTGCGCAGAAACGTGCCTTGGGAGCCACATTGCGCATGGCCTGCATGATACGGTTCCACCGCGGTTGCAAATCTTTCTCATAATTTTTGTAGTAGCCAGGTTCGTTTCCAATAGCGAAATAGTCGAGCATGTCAGCATAATGCTCATAGATATATTTTGCCTGCATCACAGCATCGTCCACATTGCTGTCGGGCGAAGGCTTTCCGTTCACCATCTTGTCTTGCAGGCGCACGGAATAGATTATCTTGATGCCAGCGGCCCGTGCAAATCCAAACAACTCATCGATGTCGTTCGTATTGGGCGTATATCCACCTTTCACATCAACGGAGTTTCCACCCAATCGCACACTCTTGATTCCCAGTGAATGATAAAGTCTGATAAGCGGTTTGTTATCCTTGCTGAAATAATGCTTTCCCTGTGCATTTGGCTTCAGCATGGCAATTTCGTAACTAAGTCCTACATAATTGGCAGAGATAGCAGGACCTTTCACTTGGTTGTCAACGACAACCCTTGTTGTGCGCCGCTGCTGTGCGCACAACTTACAATCTGTTCCAATGACAAACAGGAACAAGAAGATGAATATTCTGAAACTAATTGACCTCATAGCATGCAATAATTATATCTGTCAATGATATGACGTCAACAGTCTTGTTTTGTAACAATTTTATCTCAGAACTTTACGGCAGAAAGTATCTTCTCGGTGGCCCCGGCACGCCCCTTCACATATTGGCCTGCAGCATCGCCACGTTTACGGATTTCTTCAGGATGAGCAGAGAAATTGTCCATAATAATTGAAAATTCTTCACTGTTATGAATTTCCAGTCCACCACCATTCTGCTTCAAGTCCTGGGCTTCTTGGAAGCGCTCATTATTCGGACCGAAGAACACTGGTATATCCCAAACAGCTGCCTCTGGCAGATTATGGATTCCAACACCGAAGCCACCACCGACATAAGCCACCGAGCCATAACCGTAGATGCTCGACAAAAGACCATAGCAGTTGATTATTAGCACATCGTAGCCGTTGATGATATCGGTCAGCATGTCGGGATAGTTAGGCATTCCAAGACCACTACCCTCGGCAGCCTGCTCTTTCTGAAACTCCGGCCACAACAACTGCGGTTTGTCCTGCGCCTCATCAGCCAAGGTATAGGTGAGCACCTTCTTCCCGATTGTCTCAAAACGCTTCTTTAGAAGATCGATTCGCTGCTCGTTCACCACATGTGGCGCCACAACAATCTTCCAGTTCTTGTCGGCAAAATAGGGTATGTAAATATCCTCGTCGGGCTCCCAACTGCTGCCAATAATGAACACTGGACGATTATCGTGCGTAAAGTCGTTCATCGTCTTAGGAGTCTTTGCAGCCTCCTTTATCTGCAGGACACGGTCGAAACGGGTATCACCCGTAATCTCCACATCGCGGATACCAATGCCATTGAGCAAATCGCGACTTATCTCATTCTGCACAAAGAACTTGGTGAAACAACGGAGCACCCTTCCATAATTTCTGCCATACCACCGGAAGAACACCTGATTGGGTCGGAAGATGGAACTGACACTATAGGTCGGCACGTTTCTGTGTTTCAGGATATGTAAGAAATTGTACCAGAACTCATACTTGATGAAGAAAGCCACACTGGGATGAACCAACCGCAGGAATCGGCGCGCATTGCTCACTGTGTCGATAGGCATGTAGCAGATGATATCAGCACCGGCATAATTCTTCCTTACCTCATATCCCGAAGGAGAGTAGAACGTGAGCAGGATTTTGTATTCGGGATGTTCTTGTCGGAGGCGCTCCATAATGGGACGTCCCTGTTCAAACTCGCCCAACGATGCAGCATGAAACCATGCATACTTTGCCGAAGGGTCGACCTTCTCTTTGAGTATGCGAAACGATTCACGCTCGCCACGCCACATCTTGCGCACCTTCTCATTGAACAAACTGGCAATGGCAACACCCAGCTGGAGGGCGTACATGATGATGTTATACATATAATAGCGTATTAACAGTTCAATAGGAGCAGACTCCGGCTTTTCTATTTCAACACTTCGATGGCTCTGTGCAGTCGGCTTAGCGTTTCTTCCTTGCCCAAGAAGGCAGAAATGTCGAACATCCCTGGTCCTTTGCCAATACCCACCAATGCCAAGCGGAATGCGTTCATCACATCGCCGAGCTTATAGCCCTGCTGCTCCACCCAGTTCATGACGACAGGCTCTTGGCCTTCAACACTGAAATCGTCGATGCTCTCGAGAACGGTAGCCAACTCGCCCATCACTTTGGCAGAATCTTCCTTCCAACGCTTCTTCACCGTTTTCTCATCGTACTCGGTAGGCGGAATGAAGAAGAACGAGCACAATGGCCAGAGTTCTTTGACAAAGCTGACGCGGTCTTTCATCATGTGCACCACCTGAGTGATGCGGTCCATGCTCTCCTCCACGCCGTTGCCAACAACGATAGGAGCAAAGAGCTGGGCTATCTCCTCGTCGCTCTTCTGGAGGATGTATTCATGATTGAACCAAATGCCTTTCTGGAAATCGAATTTCGCACCAGCCTTAGAACACTTGGTGATATCAAACTGCTCAACCAATTGGTCGAGTGTGAACATTTCCTGCTCTGTTCCAGGATTCCAACCCAGCAGAGCCAAGAAATTGACAACAGCCTCAGGGAAATATCCTTGCTCGCGGAAACCATTCGACACTTCGCCCGACTTAGGATCGTGCCACTCCAACGGGAAGACAGGGAATCCCAAACGGTCGCCGTCACGCTTAGACAACTTGCCCTTACCATCAGGCTTGAGCAACAAGGGGAGATGGGCAAACTGAGGCATGGTGTCTTCCCAACCGAAGGCACGGTACAACAGCACATGAAGCGGTGCGCTGGGCAGCCACTCCTCACCTCTTATTACATGCGACACCTCCATGAGGTGGTCGTCAACGATATTGGCAAGATGGTATGTAGGCAACTCGTCGGCACTCTTGAAGAGCACCTTGTCGTCCAAAATATCACTCTTGATAACCACTTCACCGCGAATCAGGTCAAACACATGCACATCCTCGCCCGGCTGTACCATAAAACGAACAACATACTGGCTGCCGTCGGCTATCAGTTGGCTGACTTCCTCTGCAGACATGGTCAGAGAATTGCGCATCATGCCACGCGTATGGGCATCATACTGGAAATTCTTGATCTCGGCACGCTTAGCCTCCAATTCCTCTGGTGTGTCGAAAGCAATGTAGGCCTTGCCTGCATCCAAGAGCTGGTCGACATACTGCTTGTAAATCTTGCGACGCTCACTCTGACGATAAGGTCCGAAGTCCCCACCAAAGCTGACGCCCTCGTCGAATTTAATGCCCAGCCAACGGAAAGATTCGATGATATATTCTTCAGCTCCCGGCACAAAGCGGTTGCTGTCTGTGTCCTCAATTCGGAAAATCAAGTCGCCATTGTGCTGGCGAGCGAACAAATAATTATACAAAGCGGTACGCACACCGCCGATATGTAATGGTCCTGTGGGACTTGGCGCGAATCGCACCCTCACTCTTCTTTCTGCCATGTTAATTTGAAATTTTGGTGCAAAGGTACAAAATAATTTATAATTCATATTCCTCAATCCATAATAATTTAGTATTTTTGCAAACAAATATTATTTTGCGATTACCGATTATGGACAAATACAACACTACTGACAAAAACTATTGGCGTAATTTTGCAACACGATTCAGCATCATCCTTGCCACCGTTATACTCATCGTCTGGTTTCTGCCTCGCGAAAGCGGACCGCAATTCCGCTACGATGTAGGCAAACCTTGGATGTATGGCTCGCTGATTGCCCGATTCGACTTCCCCATTTACAAGACCGACGAAGCCATTAAAGCCGAGCAAGACAGCATCATAAACCAATTTGAGCCTTATTATAGCTACGATACGGACAAGGAGAGTGTACAAATAGAACGTTTCAGGAAAAAGTTCGCAAACGGCATTCCTGGATTGCCCGACAGCTACATACCGGTCATCACCGACCGATTGCACCGCCTCTATCAAGCCGGTGTGATGAATCCCAACGAATATGCAATCGTCTCCAAGGATTCCACTAGCATGGTGCGTGTCATCATCGGGAAGAAAGCCACCAGTATTCAGGCCAATTGCATCTACTCAACGATGACGGCTTATGAACAATTGTTTGCCGACGAGAAGCTGAGGCCTTACAGACAAGTGCTTCAGCCCTGCAACCTAAACGAATATATTGTGGCCAACATCTCTTACGACAAGGAGCGGAGCGAAACGGAACGCAACGACCTGCTCAGCAGTATAGCCATCGCTAGCGGCATGGTGCTCACTGGGCAGAAGATTATCGACCGCGGAGAAATTGTGGATTCGCACACGTACAGAGTGCTGAGCAGTTTTGAGCGCGAGATGACAAGGAGAAGTGCGACAAGCAATGAGATTCCGTCCACCATAGCCGGACAGGTGCTCTTCGTTTCCATCCTGATGATTCTCTTCACCTGTTATCTTGTGTTGTTCAGGAAAGACTATTTCGACAAACCGCGAAGCGTGCTCATGCTCTATGCCATGATTACCATCTTCCCCATCCTCGTGTCGCTGATGATGTCGCACAACATGCTGAGTGTATACATACTCCCCTTCGCCATAGCGCCCATCTTCATCCGCGTGTTCATGGACTCGCGTACAGCATTCATCTCTCATGTTGTGATGGTGCTCATTTGTGCGGCAGCTGTGAAATATCAATATGAGTTCATCATCATACAATTGGTGGCAGGACTTGTTGCCATCTACTCCTTGCGCGAATTATCGCAACGCGCACAAGTGTTCAAGACAGCCGTGCTCGTGTTCTTGTCGAGTTGCGCCATCTACTTCGCATTGCAACTGATGCAAGACAACAGCGTGCTCACCATGGACCAAAGCATGTATGTATACTTTGCCATCAACGGTGTCTTCGTATTGTTCGCCTATCCGCTGATGCTCGTTGTGGAAAAGACATTCGGATTCATCTCGAACGTGACGCTTGTGGAATTGTCGAACACCAGCAAAGACCTCCTGCGCCAACTCAGCGAGGTGGCTCCTGGCACTTTCCAGCATTCCATCATGGTAAGCAACCTTGCCGTTGCCATCGCCAACAAGATTGATGCCAAGGCACAAGAGGTGAGGACGGGTGCACTCTATCACGACATCGGCAAGATGAGCAACCCGGCCTTCTTTACCGAGAACCAGGCCGGAAAGAATCCGCTCGAAAAAATGAATCGCACCGATGCCGCCAAGATTGTCATCAACCATGTGACAGAAGGTCTACGCCTTGCCGACAAGTACAATCTGCCTGGCATCATCAAAGACTTCATTGCCACCCACCACGGTAACGGTATCACAAAATACTTCTACATCACTTACCAGAACGAACACCCTAACGACAAGATAGACCCAACTCCGTTCACTTATCCCGGGCCAAACCCATTCTCGCGCGAACAAGCCATTCTGATGATGGCCGACACAGTGGAAGCGGCATCGCGCTCGCTGCCAGAATATACAGCAGAAGCCATCACCAATTTGGTGAACCGGCTGATTGATGGACAAGTGAGCGATGGCTATTTCCGTGACTGTCCCATCACTTTCCACGACATCAACGTGGCCAAGCAGGTGCTCATAGAAAGACTGAAGACCATCTATCACACCCGAATCAGCTATCCCGAACTGAAAGGAAAAGAAAAGAAACAGAATTCACAAGCACAAACGAGCAAGTGAATCATCTACAAAACCTGTGATTAAAGTGCTCTGCCGACCGTCACTGATGTTTTATCATTTTGTACACACGGCATAGACAAGAATCATATCGGCTCTAAATCCATGCACATTTCATTTGTTTTGTGCACATAGCATGTCCCAAATGTGCAATTTTTGTTAATATTCACTCTCAAAAATAGGAAATATTGAACAATATAGTTACCTTTGCAGCCAAATTTTTTAAAGGTAATTAAGATGAATAAACTGAAATTTACTTGCATTGCCATTGCAATGTTATCATTCACCGCTGTTCAAGCTGGCGGAATCCTCACCAACACAAACCAAAATATCGCATTCAACCGCATGATGGCCCGTGATGCAGCTATTGGTATCGACGGAGTGTACAGCAATCCAGCAGGAGTGATTTTCCTGAATCCCGGCTTGCACCTTTCGTTCAACTGGCAAGTGGCACATCAGACTCGCACCATACTAACCACCAATCCCGATTTTGCACTCGGTATGAACAACGACGGGAAAACAACGAAAAAATTCAAAGGTGTTGCCGATGCACCATGCATTCCCTCTATACAAGCTGCATACAACACAGGAAAATGGAGTTTTCAGGGAAGTTTTGCCGTGACAGGCGGTGGCGGAAAATGCGAGTTCGATAAGGGAATCGGTTCGTTTGAAAGTGCTGTTGGCGCTATTGCCGGTATGCTGAAACCACTTGGTTCCACGGGCTACGATGTGGATGGATACATGCGTGGCAGACAATACTATTTCGGATTCACGGTAGGTGCCGCCTATAAACTGACCGAGAATCTCTCTGTTTATGGAGGTGTCCGTCTGCTTTACGGAACAGCTTCCTACAAGGCACAACTGAACAACATCAGAGTGAACACCGCCAACGGAGCCGTGCCATTCGGTGCTTTTCTGGATAATGCAAACGCAACAATATCTGGTGGAATACAACAGTATGCAGAAGGAATTCAAAAATTGCAACAAGGCATTGCCCAATATACTTCTGCAGGAGTTCAAGCCCCGGCAGAGCTAACCGCACAACTGACTGCAGCTGAAAGTGCCAAAGCACAATTGGAGGGAACACAGAAGAGCCTTCAAACTTTAGAAATCTATCGTGAGGGCGTGAATCTAATGTCTGACCAAAGCGGGTTTGGCATTGCCCCTATTATGGGAATTGACTACAAAGTCGGTAATTTCAACTTCGCAGCCAAGTATGAATTCAAGACCCGAATCAGAATGAAGAACAGTTCTACCGTGAAGGAAGCCCATGCCATCGACGCGGTTAACAAATATCGCGACGGCAGCAGTGTTCCCGAAGACCAACCAGCCTTGTTGACCGCTGGTGTACAGTGGTCCATCACCCCAAGTGTACGCATAGGTGCCGGTTGCCACCTGTTCTTCGACAAATCAGCCCACTGGTACAATCATGAGGAAAAGAAGCTCGATAAGAACACTTGGGAGTTCAACGGCGGTGCCGAATGGGACATCACCGACAAGCTCCAAGTGAGCGGCGGTTTCCAGAAGACCAACTACGGACTGTCTGACGAATACATGAACGACATGTCGTTTGTGGTGAGCAGCTATACATACGGATTTGGTGTTGGTTACAAAATCAGCGACAAGGTGAAAGTGAACCTTGCTTATTTCCAAACCAACTACGACACTTACAAACAAGATGTGAAACCTACGCCTGCCAACAGTACTACACACAACGACTACACCCGAACCAACAGAGTGTTCGGCGTTGGAGTTGACCTTACCTTATAAGTCTACACAACAGAAAAAAGGCACTGAACAATTCAGTGCCTTTTCTGTTTTCATTCAACATACAACACGCTCTACAAGGGGTCAACATCATAATACACTTGCAAAGAGTTGTATCTGGAATCCTGCATCATCTGAGACTGTTCAAGTTTCAGACACTCGCGTGCTTTTTTCATGTCGAGCCCATTCTCCAGTTTCAACACCAGTTTTCGAATATGCATAGATTTCATCATGGCGATTGCAGGTTTGTCTGGACCAAGGACACGCACACCGAACCAACGTCTTAAACGGTTGCCCATCTCTATTCCGGCCTCATTGACAGTCTTTTCGTAACGATGTTTAAGAAAAACATACACCAAATGGTAATAAGGTGGATAGCGGAAAGCACTGCGCTCTTCAAGCAAATCGTTGAAGAAGCCTTCATAATCGTTGTGTACAATCTGGGAAATCAGTGGCAACTGCGGACTCTTGGTCTGAAGCACGACAAGTCCTTGTTTCCCCTTGCGGCCAGCGCGGCCACTCACCTGAGCCATCATCGTGAAAGCATGTTCATAGGCGCGGAAGTCGGGATAATTGAGCATCGAATCGGCATTGAGGATGCCAACAACCGACACACGGTCGAAATCGAGTCCCTTGGTCACCATCTGCGTGCCAATAAGAATATTGGTGCGACCGGCAGAGAAATCGGTTATAAGCCGTTCATAAGCATGGCGCGTGCGTGTTGAATCCAAGTCCATACGCGCCACACGGGCATTGGGGAAGATTTCCATAATCAGGTCCTCCACCTTTTCCGTACCAAATCCTCTCCCTGTGAGATGCGTGTCCCCACAATTAGGGCACGCGTCAGGAACCTGATATGTGTAACCGCAATAATGGCATGTCAGCTGATTCATCTTTTTGTGGAGTGTTAGTGAGACGTCGCAATGTTGGCAATGTGGCACCCACCCACATACGCGGCATTCCACCATCGGTGCAAATCCGCGGCGGTTCTGGAACAGAATGACCTGTTCGCCACGTTCCAAAGCCTGACGTATTTTTGACAACAGCAACGGCGAGAAGGGACCGCTCATCATCTTGCGGCGCTGTAAGTCGCGTATATCCACAATCTGGACTTGTGGCAAAGAGATGTTTTGAAAACGATGCATGAGTTTCACCAGCCCATATTTGCCGGTCATGGCATTATAGTAGCTCTCCAGCGAAGGGGTGGCTGTACCCAACAACACTTTAGGTTCGGGAATATCCGAATGGGCAGACTGGTTTGGATGCTGATGTGACAGATGTGCCAGCATGATGGCAGCGCTGCGTGCATGATAACGCGGTGCAGGGTCTTCCTGCTTGAAAGAAGTTTCGTGTTCCTCGTCGACAATCACCAACCCCAAGCGTTGAAAAGGGAGGAAAACGGCAGAACGTGCCCCGAGAATAACATCGTACGGATTGGCCGAGAGCTGTTTTCTCCATATCTCCACACGCTCAGCGTCGCTGTATTTTGAATGATAAATGCCCAGCCGACTACCAAATACGCGTTGCAACCGTTCTCTCATCTGCACTGTAAGGGCTATTTCCGGCAAAAGATACAGCACTTGCTGCTTCTGTTCTATGGCACGGCGGATAAGATGAATATAGATTTCTGTTTTCCCGCTTGAAGTCACGCCATGCAAAAGCACCACATTCTTACCCAGATGCTGAAAAAGGATATCGTTGTATGCCTTCTGCTGCTCTTCACTCAAAGGACTGATTCTGTCCAAATGTGGTTCTCCAGCATGATTCAGCCTACCCACTTCTTTTTCATAGGTATAGAGAAAACCCTTGTTTTCAAGTTGCTTCAAGATGGCTGAAGTACAATGGGAATAATTGAGCAGTTCGTCGCGAGTAATCTCTTGCACCTGGAAGCCTTCTGTGGAAATCTCATCCCAATGGGACAACTGAAGGAAATCTACAAAAACCTTTTGCTGTTTAGGCATCTTCACCAACATGTCCAATGCAATATGGAGTGCCTGTTCGGTGCGAAACTTCTCACCAAGCGAAATGTATGTTTCCATTTTGGGTTTGTAACCGCCCATCGCCTTCATTCCCAACGGCATAGCTGCATTGAACACCTCACCTAACGGCGACATATAATATTGGGCAATCCAATCCCAAAGTTTCAGTTGAGTCTCAAGCAATACAGGCTTCTCATCCAGAACTTGCAGAATATCCTTTATTTGAGGATAGTCGGGGGTGTCTTCATGCACTCGCTGAACAATGCCAATATATTTTTTGCTCTTGCCCAAAGGAACATGCACACGCACTCCTCTTTTCACCTGACAAGCCATTATTTCAGGCACAGCATAAGTGAAAACGCCCTCAAGGGGCAATGGAAGTATCACATCGGCATATTTCATGTTCATCTACAATTATACAGTTACAAATGATGTCTGTATCAAATAAGTTAAAAACTACAATATGCAAAGGTAAGTAAAAAAAAGAATAAAAAAAGAACAATTTCTTTATTTTATAAAGAATAATTATTATTTTTGCAACATCAATGATGTATAATTATCATTTAAAAGAAGGAAATATGATGAAAAAATTATTATTTGCCGGTGCATTGGCAGTATGTCTGCTGAATGCCCAAAGTGTAAATGCTCAGGATGTGATCACCGCCCAGCAAGAGAACGGACAGGTTGTTGAGGGCGTTGATGCAGCCAAGCAGCAAGCCAAAGATGCAAAAGCTATAGCCAAAGAAGCTAAGAAAGCTGAGAAAGAAGCCAAGAAGAAGGTTAAGGCTCACAAGGATGCCTTGAAGGCTCGTGAAGATTTGGAGAAAGCACGCAAAGCTTTGAAGAAAGCAGAGGACAAGGCAGAAAAGACTGCCAAGGAAGCTGCAAAACTTGGTGTACCCATCTGATTCTCTTAAACAAGAAACAATTGTTTCAAATAGCAAGTGCGGGAATAATGAACAATGTTCAAAATTCCCGCACTTGTCTTTATAGCAAGAAATTTGTAACTAAAAAAAAATAATGGAATAAAAACAAAATGACTCCTCCGTTTTTATTCTACATCAGATATTATCATATAAAAAATGCCAAAACCTCCCACTTACGAAGAGATTTCGACAAATGAAAACTGTATTCCGTTTGTACTATCAGAAAAAGAGAGCGGCAGAAATTTGCCAAGTCTTTTCTTTGCTAGTAGCGTGGAGTAGCTTTTCTTCCGTGGCACGTGTCCACTCAAACTCGCCAGTCTTGCCAAAAGGCAGATTGTAGTTGACAGACAACTGCACAGGGCCAATGACAACACCGCCACCAATATTGGCGCTGAGGTCGGAATTGTTAAATCGCCAGTCCACATCACCCAGGTCGTTGTCGCGCCACTTCAGCGAACGGTCACCCAACGTGAAAGCAATCTGCGGACCAGCCTCCACAAAGAAACTGGTAGTGCCGCCAAGGCCGAGGGAATAACGAAGGTTCAACGGAACAAGAAGCGACTGATGCTTGATTGTTTCGGTATCGTTTACCTTCACCTTGTGGTGATTGTACAGGGCAGCCACATTTATGCCTAAACCTGTAGAAGGAAGATTGACATGAATGATTGGACCTACAAAGAAGCCTAGACTATTGTCTGACTTGAAATTGTCTGACTTGAACGAGAAATCCGACAAATTGGCACCGCCCTTCACACCTAATCGGACGGTGCGTGTCTGTGCTTGCATGGACATTGTGCCCATGAATCCCAGCAACAATAACAAGAGAATGTTTTTTTTCATATACCTATGTTTGTTAATGGTTGATTATTGATTAATGACGTTGACGTCTCACAGTGACGCGAGCATTGCCACCACTTGTAGAGGAAGAACTACCACCAGACGACCTCTTGGTCTTCACTTTGGTGCTCTCACCTGAGTCCTTGCCAGAGGCACGGCGATTGGCTTTGGCTGCACGTTTTCTTGCTTTTTGGTCGGGAGCGGTCTTGGCAATGCTATCGAGCGAATCGCGCTTGGCGGCATCTCCCCAAAGACTCTTCTCGAAGGCTTCCAACTCTTTTTCAATGCGCTTTTGCTCTGCTGCCATGGCAGAATCGGAAGGACAATACTGGGCAAGGGTACGGCCAAGCATGTTGTTGGTCTTGTATATTTTTCCGCGATACATGTTTTTCGTGAAGAAATCGTCGATACTCATCACTGAGGCATTGTTCAAATTGCTCGTCATGACAGTCTGCTTGGCAAGGAAAGGCGCCAAATCTTCGTACTTCACCCAAAAGAGCGGGTACTTGGCAGTGCCGTCGCCAAAATCGTCCTCTCTACTCATGATGGGACAGAGGGCAATAACCTTGGTGTGGAAGGTGGCAGACTGCTGGTCATAATAGGCACTCTCCTTGATGTAATAGGATTTCACCTCACGCGAGGGAATGTCGCTGTCGTCAATATGGATGCGCCCATTGTCGCGTTTCTCATAATAGATGTGGTAGTTGTCGATGAAAGCCTTAGGTTTGACACGTGCCGAATCGGTAAACAGCTCGTTGCCGTCGAGGCGATACTCGTAGGCCTTAACCTGACCGCTGAGCATGAGTTTGAAAAGATAGGTGAACAGGTTCATCTGTTTGCCGATAGGCTCAACGGGATAGTAGAGCCCAGCATTGGCATCTTCCTCGAGATTGAGTTCGCGATAGATGTCACGTCGCCACACCACATCCTCAGTCATGGCAGGTGATGTAGGAAACATAATACGCTGGCGGTTGGTTATGTTGCCAGCTTGCGACTTGGGCTGTTGCTGCTGGGCTTGTCGTCGGGAGGCAGGTTGCGCATAGGTTTCCAAGCACACGAACTGGAGCAGTAGAACGCTTACGGTGGCTGCCAACACCCATCTTTGTCTTGTCAATGTCTTTATTCTGTTCGTCATATCACTTTCGTATTTCAAATTACATTGTGTATATTAACTTGCCAAAAGGCTATTTTACAATAATTTCCATCGAACCGGGCAATGTGCGCGATATTCCGTCGGGACCGATGGCGGTGACACGGGAAATATAGAATCGGCGATTTCGGGAAAGCTTTCGGAAAGCATCGCGTTGACGCTCTGAGAAGGCGGAGCCATTGCCAATCATGGGAACAGCGTTACCCATATTGTCGAAGAACACTGCCTCAAAGCCGGTTACTTTGAATTCAATGTCGAGTAGGCCGTCGTCGATGGCGGCCTTGATGCCTGAAACGCCCATCAGCGATGCTTTTGCCAAGCCACCACCCTTGAAACGATTGTCGCCAACCACCATATAGGCCGTTGGGTCGGGCAACTTGCGCACTTTGAAAGTGACAGGAGCCATTTTGCGCACAGTGCCCTTGTCGTTGACTGTCACAGAGAAAGTGACGTCTTTGCCCACAGCCGAAGGCACTGCCACGTAATGGCCGTTGCCTTTTGACGTCAAAGCGCCGCCACTCATCGACACGCTTACCGCATTGTCGGGGATACCGGGCACACTGACTGTCATGGGGTTCTGATAACCGGCATAAAGCACATTCATCAAGTCGGCAGCAACGGTGGCACTGTTGGGAGCAGGTATCACACTATATTTCTGCAAGAAATCGCGACGCAATGTCTCGCCTGCTGCATTACGGGTAAGTAGATAACCGCCGAAAGAATGTTCACCAACGCTACCGGCAGTAAAGGAATAGCGCCCGTTGCGAGTATTGATTCGTGTTCCACCCACATAGATTTCAGGCTGCATAGTGGTGTCGACGGCAGCCATAACAATATTGGCGGAGAACTGCTCGCCAGGATAGAGCACGGTCTTTTCTGGAATGACAAAGGCATCGAGTTTGTTGACACGGATATCCTTCACGTCGATGTTCGACACAAGTGTGTGCAAGACCTCGCCTTCGGCATAGCGCACATCGCTCTGAAGTTTTGACAACAAGGTGACAGCGGCAGCCACTGGCATGTCCTCGAACATGTACTCCTGCCAGTTCTTGCCCATGGCATGAGCGTTTTTGGGCAAGGACGTGCTTAGATTGCTTGTAATCATAGCACGTTGGTTGGGCTCGGTCACCATGCTCAAGATACGTTCCCTGAAAGAATTGATGGCCGTATAGAGTTCGTGGCCGCGCCCCTTTCCCGGAGCCAGCATCACTTGGGAAGCAGCCTCAAGGTCTTCCTTGTTCTTGATATTCAGGACATCGCCATCCTTGCCGTCGGCCTCCTTCACAATAGCTGTCTTCAGTTCCTGGGCAAATTCGAAGAGAGAGTCGCTCATATGCTTTACAAAAGTGGCTTTCTCGAACCATGCCTTCACCTTCTCGGGATTCTTCTTCATCTGCGCTTCGAAATCGCCATATAAAGAAAGATTCTCCTTTGCTGAATTCATTGTGGTTCGATTGATGCTTTCCTCTACAAGGGAAAAGCCTTCAAGCACTTCTGTCGAGACATTGAGTGCGAGCATAGCCATCAAGACGACATACATCAGATTGATCATCTTCTGGCGCGGAGAAACTGGTCTTTTCTTGATTGCCATTATTCTACTTTCATCTTCATTGTCATCGCCTCAATCATGCGGGCGTAAATATTGTTGAGCTGCTCAATCTGCTGAGCCATCTTCTTGGTCTGCTCATTGATTTCGTCGATAGTCCCAATCTGTGAGCTGGCACTCTTAAGCTGCATCTCGTAGACTTTGCAGATTCCTGTAAGCGTACGGTTGAGATTCTCCATCTCCTCTGAGTCGGTGGTCAAACGACGACTCTGTTCCACTACGAGTTCGAGCACATCGGTAAGTTTCTTCAACTCCTCCACATAAGCATTTGTGGCTTCAGTCATATCGGGAGTGAGAGGCGGAATAGAGGCGGGCTGACCAGCAACCACTGCTTGGAGACTCTCTGTTCCGTTGGTTGGTGCCACTGATGCGGCTGCCGACTCGCCAACCGAACCAGTCGAAGCGCCACCGCCACCTATTATAATAGTGCCACCGCCAACAACAGTTCCACCTCCTGCAGTTTGGAATGCAGCAGCTTGATGTTCGCCTTCGTCAGACAAGGGCACATTTTCATTCTCGGCTTCCATGTCGCCACCCTGCTTGTCAAGGTTCAGATGAGTGGGAAGATCCATGCCGTCGGCAGTCTTGTCGAACGGCCGGTCGAAAGCAGAAAGGAAAAACACGAATACCTCGGTACCCATACCCAAGAACAACCAGAAATTAGCACCTGGAATATGTGTCAGCTTAAACAATGTTCCAAGGATTACAATAGCAGCGCCCCAGCTGTATGCATAGTTCAAGAAAGTCTGTCCCGGCACGCTGTCCATCCACTTCTGCAGACGGTATATGATATTTAGTTTGCTATACTGTGTCATTGCAATGAATTTGTTTGATTGATACTGATGCTGCCTCTCTGTTTATTTCTTCTTTCCTTTTTGTTTCACACTCTGTGAATTGGCCAGCGACCGCACGCAACGGAATCCTATATAGGAGCGCGGCTGGTTTTGATATTCCCAAGAACGCCAGGCAGAGCGAATGTAGCTTTCGGGGTCTTTCCAAGAGCCACCGCGAACGCTCTTCTTTTTCAAGCGGTACGGGTCCTCCTTGGCTGCATTGTATTGAAGGGTTGGATTCAAATCGTTCATCGACTCCACTCCGGCCTCGGTATAGATGGTGCTTGTCCATTCGGCAACATTGCCTGCCATATCGAGCAATCCGTTGCTGTTGGCACCGTAGATACCCACTTTGCTTGTAATCAGATTGCCGTCCTCGGTATAGTTTCCCCGATCTGGCTTGAAATTGGCATAGAAACAGCCACGCTCGTTTTTCATGTCCTCGTTATCCCAAGGGAACTCGTTACCAGCCTTTCCACGAGCAGCATATTCCCATTCTGCCTCGGTAGGCAGGCGGTAGCGCTGGATATAGCGGGCTTCTGCGCCAAGTCCTTTCAACAAGTAGTCGGTACGCCATGCGCAGAAGGCATTAGCCTGTTCCCACGTGACACCCACCACAGGATAATCGTTGTAGGCAGGGTTGCTGAAATAGAAGCGCATATACATCTCGTTGTCGGAATTCTTAAAGTCGTTCACCCAACAAGTTGTGTCCGGATAGATGTTCACGATATAGGTGTTGAGGAAATCCCAAGGTCCGGACAAAGGACGGTCGATTGTCTCACGGATGATTTTCCCTTCATCATCGATATAGGCTGTATCTTTTGATATCATCACCACTTCGTTGGGGTCGACAGTGATATCTGTATTCAGGTTGCGTTCTTCTGGATTCAGACGGTTGCGGCGAAGGGCTGCTGCGGTATAATCATAAACTTCGTAGCGATAGTTCATCTGCCGCCAGTCGAGCAATTTCTCACCAGTCACAGGGTTTGTTTCATACAAGCTCTCAATGGCACGCAACTCGTCCTCGTTGGGCTTTTTGGGTATAGGCTTTTTCCAATTCACTTGAGGAGGCACAGGATCGCCATTCTTATCCTCGGTAATCATGTACGACTCATCTCCGCCATAGGAAGGATCGGCCAAACGAGTGCGGATAATAGAGTCGCGAACCCAATAGACAAACTGCTTGTACTCCGAATTGGTCACCTCTGTCTCGTCCATCCAAAAGCCGTCCACAGAGATGTCTTTCACTGGAGTTTGAGAACCCCACAAGCTGTCTTGTTTCTCAATACCCATTTTCAGATAGCCTCGTTTCACCAAAGCCATGCCAAAGGGAGTTGGCTCGGCGAAACTTTTTCCTCCACCTACTCCTGTCACTTCTCCACCACGATTAGCCGAAGAAGCCAGCTTGCTTCCCATACAGCTCGATATCAAAAGCAAAAAAGCAAGCGAACAAATAGGTAGAAACCTCCGTGTCTGCCATCTCACATTATTATAATTATCACTTTTCATAATCATGTTTTATGTTTTCTATATCTACTTTTAAAGTATTCTTACGCTTTGATGTTTGTTCTTGCCCTTCTTATAGAGGTTTAAGTCCATCTGGTATCCCACAAACAGCTCGTGACTTCCGTTTCCGATATTGATATTCGATGTATAAATCTCGTAGCTATATCCAACGTTGAAGCCATGGAAGCTGCCGCCAATAAGCACCGTTACCGAATGGTCTGGGCTGTATGTGGCGCCAAGCAGCATGCGCTTGCTTTCGTTTGTATACACCAAGCGGCCTGTCAAGTCGGCACGCCAGGCAAGGCCATCGGTGCGAACCAAAACAGAGGCTGGTATAGATAAGAACGGATTTCTCAACTTAATATTGTATCCGCCTGTAAAATAATATGTGGGGTCTATTTGCAATTCATTGGTTTCACCCAGTTCTACTTTGGGAGAATTAACATGCGTAACGGAGGCGCCGGCATACCAACGGCCATGTGTGTAATACAAACCTGCGCCCAAGTCAACGGAATTGCCCTTGTTTTCCGATTGAGCAAAAGCCGGGTCGCCGGGATCATCAACATCCAATTTCGAACCGTCCATGCTTTCCGACAAGAAACCTGCCTGCACACCAACGCTCAGCATACCGCCAAACAGTTTCTTTTTGAATGCATATTGCAAGGCGAGACGTTGGTGAGTGAATAATCCTATCTGGTCACTCAGCAAGTTCAAGCCTACGCCATGATAGTTGTTTAACATATAGAACGGCATATCTCCGCTCACATACATGGTGCGCGGGTTGTGTGAGAATCCGACAAAGCTCATGGCATAGGCTGCAACCACGTTCAGTTTCTCCTGCTTACCCGCAGCGGCAGCATTGAAAGATGCCTCCATGTCAAAATAATGACTAAAGGAAGCATCATACTGAGCCATAGCCTTACAACAAGCAATCGCCAGTATTATAATAAATAATAATTTTCGCCTCAACACAAATAAATAACGCAGAATGAAGTATTTTATTGTATTCACCTCATTCTGCGTACGATTATTTCCGTGTAGGCTACAGGTAAGAACCCTCCTTGGGGGCGCTCATAGAAAAATCATCCTTCTGGATTGTACCCGAAATGGGTAAGCTCTCGCTGGGAAGAGCGCCAGTCCTTGTCCACCTTGACATAGGTCTCCAAGAAAATGCGCTTGTCGAAGAATCGCTCCAAAGCCTTTCGGGCCTCGGTGCCGACTTTTTTCAATGCCACGCCTTGATGGCCTATGATAATGCCCTTCTGAGAATCTCTCTCCACATAAATGACGGCACGAATATGAATGTTCTTCTCCGTTTCCTTGAAACTCTCCACTGCAACTTCCACCGAATAGGGTATTTCCTTGTCGTAATACAAAAGTATTTTCTCGCGGATGATTTCTGAAACAAAGAAACGAGCGGGCTTGTCGGTAAGCTGCTCCTTGTCGAAATAGGGCGGACTATCGGGCAACAGTTCTTGAATTCGCTTGAGCAAGACATCAACGCCAAACTTGTTCTTGGCAGAGATGGGCAGTATTTCCGCCTTAGGCAGAAGCGTGTGCCACCTGTCAACAATAGCGGCAAGCTTTTGCTGGCTATTGCCGCCTTTAGAAGAGGTGTCGGAAGCAAGCTCGTCTATTTTATTGATAAGCAGAATAACGGGAATACTCATCTTCTGGACCTTCTCCAGAAAGTCCATGTTCTTCTCGGGATTCTCCACAACATCGGTCACATACAGTAGCACATCGGCATCGGCCAAAGCGCTTTCGGAAAAGGCAAGCATCGACTCCTGCAACTTGTAGTTTGGCTTTAGCACACCTGGCGTGTCGCTAAACACAATCTGCATGTCTGGAGTATTCACAATGCCCATAATACGGTGACGCGTGGTTTGTGCCTTGAATGTAGCAATGCTGATGCGCTCGCCTACAAGTTGGTTCATCAAGGTTGACTTCCCGACATTTGGATTGCCAACAATATTAACAAATCCTGCTTTGTGTTTATTCTCACTTATCATCATAGATTGTCACAAAAAATTCACGATTCTCCATTCGTGAATGACGAACAAAGAATCGTGAACTAATAGTTAACCGTTATAAGCCCACTTGTAATAGCAGGCGCCATGAACAAAACCAGCGCCAAAGGCTGTCATAATCAGATTGTCGCCTTTCTTCAGCTGATTCTCATATTCCCAAAGAGCCAAAGGGATGGTTGCGGCACTGGTATTACCAAAATGCTCAATATTCACCATCACCTTGTCCATGGGAACTTCCAATCGCTTGGCTACAGCCTCTATAATGCGGATGTTAGCCTGATGGGGAATGATAAACCGAATATTGTCCTTGTCAAGACCATTGCGTTCAGCTATCAATGCACAGTCGTCACTCATATTGGTAACTGCATAGCGGAACACCGTACGCCCTTCCTGATAAATATAGTGAAGGCGATGGTCTACCGTGAAATGACTGGCTGGGCAGACAGAGCCACCGGCTTTCTGATGGAGGAAAGGAAGTCCCTTGCCATCTGTCCGCAGGTATGTGTCCATCACACCGATATTTTGTTCAGTAGTTGCCTCAAGAAGCACAGCTGCAGCCCCGTCACCAAAGAGAGGGCTTGTCTGACGGTCTTTGTAGTCAACTATCGACGACATTTTGTCGGCGCCAATAACAATTATTTTCTTGTAACGACCGCTCTGTATCATGGATGCAGCCGTGTCCAGAGAGTACAAGAAACCGCAGCAGGCAGCCCAGAAATCAAACGCATGTGCATTCTTCAGCCCAAGCTTGCCCAAAACGATACTTGCTGTAGAAGGAAACTGGTAGTCAGCAGTGGAAGTAGAAAGAATCAAAGCATCTATCGTATCGGGATCAACGCCGGTCTTTTGAATCAGTTGCTTGGCTGCCTTACGAGCCATGTAGCTCGTTCCCAAACCTTCCTCGTTCAAAATCCGACGCTCCTTGATACCGACACGCGATAATATCCACTCGTCGTTGGTGTCTACCATTCTCGACAACTCCTCATTGCTGAGCACATAGTCGGGAACATATCCACCCACTCCGGTGATTATTGCGTTGATTTTCTCCATTATTCAGCTGCTTCGTCCATTACAATAGCTATCTTACCGCGATAGTAGCCGCAGGTAGGACATACGGTGTGATATACGTGATATGCACCACAGTTAGGACATATAGCCAGAGTTGGAGCTACGGCCTTGTCATGTGTTCTTCTTTTTGCAGTACGAGTTTTCGACTGTCTTCTTTTAGGATGTGCCATAATGTTTTATTGTTTTATTATTTAAAATTTCAATATTCTTATTTGATAATCACGCCCTTCCTGAAATGAAGATGGCATTGTCGCAAATTATCATTGCTCCAAAGACTCGTCTTTCAGTTTCAAAAGAGCTTGCCAGCGCGGATCAACATCCTGGACTTCTTCCTCATCACTGCTTCGGGCAGCCGAATGCTCTTCAAGGGCTTCTATCATAGCAGCGTTGCACAAGCCAGGTTCGTGAACGTGCTTGATGGGAATGGCCAAGACAATGAACTCATAGATGAACCAAGAGACGTCGAGAATTCCCTCATTCTCGTCAATGGTCACCAAGTCGTCGCCGTCACTATATTCGGCTCCCAACTTCACCGCAAGCCTGTTGTCGGCAGCGATAGGCTGCGACATCTCGTCCAGACAACGGTCGCATGGGATGACTACCGTGCCTTCTGTATGGAACAAGAGTTCAAAGAAGCCGCTCAACCTGCGTATGGTCAGCGACACATGCACCAAACCCTTGCTTACCTCAGGAGCGTTTATAGCCCTGAAGTAGGCATCGTCAAGGTCGTATTCCAAAGCTATCTCGCTCTCGTTCAGACCTTTCAAGTCTATCTTTAAGGACTCTAAACTACACATAATCTATCCGAGTGAAGACGCGACATGTCCACACTTTGGGCTGCAAAGGTACGAATAATTGACATAAAAACAAAATAAAAGCACCACAAAGTGATTATTTTTTTGTGTTTCCAAGTTGGAAATCAGCATTTTCGCACACTCCCCCTGTCCTGTGTGCAATCATCTTTCAGCACCAACCTACACTCGATTGCAGACAAGCCTACACTCAATTGCAAACAAACCTACATTCGATTGCAAACAAGCCTACATTCGATTGCAGACAAGCTCACGCAGATTGTTTTTATCTGAAGCACTGCACTTGCAACATCTCGGCATTCCTTGCCAGCCATATTCGCTCTGGTCGTCAGGGGGGCTGTCTATCGTATGGAAAGAGTTGCGAGTCGTTCTTCCAGACTACTTCCATCAAATACATATCTTTGAATCATAAGAAAAAGACATGAGGAGGAATGGCAATGCTGACATTCCCATAGGTTTTTCCGAAGCATCCTATTCCTTTTGAAAATGCATTCCATATTGTCTCTTTAAACCCCAAATAATCTAACCACTTGGTACAAGTAACATGTACAAGTTGTACATCTTATATGTACAAGTCGTACATCTTATATGTACAAGTCG
>CACZPU010000110.1 GCA_902783165.1 uncultured Prevotellaceae bacterium | reverse complement strand
TGGCGACCAGATGATTCTCGACGGTCCTCAGCGCAAGGGTGATGTTCAGCGTGCCCGTGCAGGTGCCCAGAACATCGTTCCTAACTCAACTGGTGCTGCCAAGGCTATCGGTCTTGTTATTCCTGAACTCAATGGAAAGCTGATCGGTGCTGCTCAGCGCGTTCCGACTCCAACTGGTTCTACCACTATTCTGCACGCTGTTGTGAAGGGTGAGGTAACTGTTGAGGGTATCAACGCTGCTATGAAGGCTGCTGCCAACGAGAGCTTCGGTTACACAGAGGAGAAGCTCGTGTCTTCTGACATCATCGGTATGAAGTTCGGTTCACTGTTCGATGCAAACCAGACAATGGTTTCTAAGATTGGTGATGGCAACTCTCTCGTACAGGTTGTTGCTTGGTACGACAACGAGAACTCTTATACTTCTCAGATGGTTCGCACCATTAAGTATCTTTCTGAACTGAAATAATGCTGATTCATTCAATCAGATAGCAAGAAACCTGGGACATTGTCTCAGGTTTCTTTTGTTTTGTCTCCCAGGAAAAAGTAGTGTCTTGTTAATTCATTCATATATTAATAAAAATGTACATGCTATTTGTGCAATCCGTACATATAAGATGTACAAGTCGTACAAGTTAGATGTACAAGTTGTACATCTTATATGTACGAACTGTATTGATGACATGTATACTTTTGAAACATTCTTTACAGTTTAAAGAATTGTGATTCTTCCTGTTTTAAATACGTCGTTCATGGCTTCTCGGAAATGTCTTGAAGCCCCTTGTCATGTATTTGCTTGGAAGCATGAAAAATGATTTTCCGATTTTTGAACGGATTGTTTGGGGGGATGGATATTTTTTGTTACTTTTGCAAGCGTGCAGAAGCTGATAACAATATTGGGTCCCACGGCTTGTGGAAAGACTTCGCTCGCCGTTGCCCTTGCTGCCGAAATCGGTGGCGAGATTATCTCTGCAGATTCTCGTCAGGTGTATCGGAGAATGGATATTGGTACCGGAAAGGACCTTGCTGACTACACTATTGTGCTACCCGGTAGCACGCAACCCATTCGCATTCCCTACCATCTGATTGACATTTGTGAGCCTGGCACCAAGTACAACTTGTTTGAGTATCAGCGCGATTTCCTCACTGCCTACGAGGATATTGTGGGAAGAGGGGCATGGCCCGTGCTTTGTGGTGGCACAGGACTTTATATTGAGTCGGTTCTCAAGGGGTATTCGTTGTCGCCCGTTCCGCAGAATGTAGAGTTGAGAAAGCGGTTGGAGCATAAGAGCCTGGAAGAGCTTACAACCATGTTGGTGGATTTGAAGATGCAAAATGGTTCGAACATGCATAACAAGACCGATGTGGACACCGTTCAGCGTGCAATTCGTGCCATTGAAATAGAAGAATACAACTTGCACACACCCATGCCAGAAAGAGCATTTCCACAGATTCCATATATTATTATAGGTGTGGACATCGACAGAGAGGAGCGGCGAAAGCGAATCTCTGAGCGGCTCAAGCAGCGTCTGGATGAGGGGATGGCTGATGAGGTGAGACGGCTGCTCGATGAGGGAATAGCCGCAGAAGACTTGATTTATTACGGATTGGAATATAAATATGTGACCGAATATGTGGTGGGACAGACCACTTACGATGAGATGTTCCGCCGGCTTGAGATAGCCATCCATCAGTTTGCCAAGCGGCAGATGACTTGGTTCAGAGGCATGGAACGTCGTGGATTCACCATTCATTGGATGGATTCCAGAATGCCGATGGCGGAGCGCGTGAGGGAGATAGTCCGGTTGGCCCAGACTTCGTGAAGGAAATGAAGCATTAACCGATAATATATAAAGACAATACTATGGCAGTAGAACAAAGCAGATGGGGCATCCTTTATTGCCCGAAACATGATATCTTTTTCCCGCAGAAGAGATGGGAGAAGATAGAGAAATGCCTGAAAGAGCGCGGCATTCCCTTTGACAAAGTGCAAAGCGAGAACTCGGGCAGTGTGGAACGTCTGTGCAAGATGATGATCAACAACGGCTATCGCACTATTATTATAGTGGGAGGCGACTCGGCTTTGAACGATGCAGCCAACTGTCTGATGCAGGTGTCGGACGAAATCCGCGAGCAGATTGCGCTCGGTGTGATTCCAAATGGCGTGATGAACGATTTTGCCCATTTCTGGGATTTCCGTGAGGGCGAGATAGAGCAGACCATCGAATGGCTTGCCAAGCGCCGGGTAAGGAAAATCGACTTGGGATGCATCCGCTACACTAACAGGAAGGGAGAGAAGTGCCACCGCTATTTTCTTAATTGTGTGAATATCGGTCTGATAGCTTCTATCATGAACCTTCGCAGGCAGACTCGGCGCTTCTTCGGCTCACGCACACTGTCGTTCATATCCTCGTTTTTGTTGATGGTTTTCCAGCGGATGGAATATAAGATGCATCTCAAAATCAACTCTGATGTCATAAAACGCAGGGTGATGACCGTTTGTATCGGTAGTGCGAGAGGCTACGGACAAACACCGAATGCTGTTCCATACAATGGGATGTTGGATGTGTCGGTGGTCTATCATCCGCAGGTGGCCCAGTTGATTGAAGGTTTCTATCTGTTGTTTACAAACAAGTTCCTTAACCACCGTAGCGTGCATCCCTATCGCACCAGCGAGGTGGAGGTGATGGAGGCTGCTCATGCCATGGTGGGAATCGACGGTCGGTTGATGAATGCCCCGGAAGGACCGTTCAAAATAGACATCGAACAAGAGGTGATAAACTTCTTGATACCTGCTTAAAGCTGTTTTTTTTGCAAGAATATGTAAAATAGTGCGGTTTTTGAAAAAAAACCGCTTTTTTATTTTGTCTACACAGAAAAAAATATTACTTTTGAGCGTATTTTGTCTATTAATATAATCATATAAACTATAAACCTATGAGTTATCTTCGTTTTGAGAAAGCTCTGATGACAAACTTGGAAGAGTCGCTGCCACGCGAGTTGATTCGTACCAACCGCTCGGGAGCGTATTCTTGTTCGACAATTGTCGACTGTAACACGAGGAAGTATCATGGTTTGCTCGTTGTTCCTATACCGGAACTCGACGACGAGAACCATGTGCTGCTTTCTTCGCTTGATGTTACAGTGGTACAGCATGGAGCAGAGTTCAACCTTGGTCTCCACAAGTATCAGGGCAACAATTTCAGCCCTAAGGGGCATAAGTACATTCGCGAATTCGATTGCGACAAAGTGCCTACCACGCTCTATCGTGTGGGAGGTGTCATCTTGAAGAAGGAAGTGGTGTTCCAACACTACGAGGACCGTATTCTTATTCGTTATACGCTTGTGGATGCGCATTCGGACACGATTCTCAGGTTCCGTCCATTCCTTGCGTTCCGAAGTGTTCGTCAGTTTACGCATGAGAATCCGGTTGCAAGCCGTGAATACCATGAGGTGGACAACGGTATAAGAACATGCATGTATGCAGGCTATCCCGATTTGTACATGCAGTTCAGCAAGAAGAATCAGTTTATATTCCAGCCCGACTGGTATCGTGGCGTGGAATATCCCAAGGAACAGGAGCGTGGATATGCCTCTAATGAGGATCTCTATGTGCCCGGCTATTTCGAAATGCAAATCAAGAAAGGCGAGTCTGTGGTATTCTCTGGTTCTACATCTTCTATCAGCACAAGAACCCTGAAGCGGTTGTTCGACGAGGAAGTGGAAAGCCGTTCACCGCGTGACAATTTCTTCCATTGCCTGGTGAATGCAGCCCATCAGTTCCACAACCGCAGCAAGAAGGATGAGCGTTACATTCTTGCAGGATATCCTTGGTTCAAATGCCGTGCCCGTGACACGTTCATCTCCTTGCCGGGATTGACTTTGGCCATTGAGGAGCAAGACTATTTCGAACTTGTGATGAAGACCGCCGAGAAAGGTTTGCGTGAGTTTATGAAGGGCAAGCCAATTTCAGTGAAGATATATGAGATGGAGCAGCCAGATGTGCCATTGTGGTGTATCTGGGCCATTCAGCAATATGCAAAGGAGTGCGGCGAAGAGAAGTGCTTCAATATGTATGGCAAATTGGTCCGTGATATTGTTGAGTACATAGAAGGCGGCGGCCATCCGAACCTTGTTTTGGAGGCAAACGGTTTGGTTCGTTCAGAAGGCAAGGACAAGGCGGTGACTTGGATGAACTCTACTGCCAATGGCCGTCCTGTTGTTCCGCGCACCGGCTTCATTGTAGAATTCAATGCTCTTTGGTATAATGCGCTGAAGTTCTGCGCTAAGCTCGCAAAGATGCAAAACGATGAAAAGGCCGTTGCCCATTTGGAGGAAATGGCGGAAAAGACTAAGGCATCGTTTGTTAATGTGTTCTTGAATGACTATGGCTATCTGTTTGATTATGTGGATGGTAATATGATGGATTGGAGTGTTCGCCCAAACATGATTTTTGCTGTAGCCCTCGACTATTCTCCGCTGTCGCAGGACCAGAAGAAGAGTGTCTTGGACATCTGCACTCGTGAACTTGTCACCCCGAAGGGACTTCGTTCGCTTTCGCCGAAGAGTGGTGGATATAATCCTATGTACGTTGGTCCGCAGAGTCAGCGCGACTATGCCTACCACCAAGGCACTGCATGGCCTTGGCTTGGCGGATTCTACATGGAGGCATGCCTGAAACTTTACAAACGTACGCGTCTTAGCTTCGTGGAACGCCAGATGGTGGGCTATGAGGATGAGATGGTCTACAATTGCATCGGCACGATTCCTGAGATGTCCGATGGTAATCCGCCGTTCCGTGCCCGTGGAGGTATGTCTTTTGCCATGAATGTGGCAGAGATTCTGCGTACACTCAATATGCTTGAAAAATACACATATAATAGATAAGGAGGTGCAACGATGAAAGTTTTAATGTTTGGATGGGAGTATCCTCCTCATGTGTTTGGTGGACTTGCCACCGCTAATTATGGTATATCCGAGGGTCTGAAGGCTCAGGGTGATATCGAGATTGCATTGTGTCTGCCTCATCCGTTTGGAGATGAGGAACAGCATGCTGCACGTATTATCGCCATGAATGCAGTGCCTATTGCCTGGCGGGATGTGAACCGTGACTATGTTCAGAGTCGCGTGGGGAATATTATGAACCCCGACTATTACTATAAGCTGCGTGATAATATCTATGCGGATTTCAACTACATGAATGTCAACGACCTTGGTTGTATGGAGTTCGCAGGCGGCTATCCTTCCAACCTTCACGAGGAGATAAACAACTACTCGGTGATTGCAGGTGTGGTGGCTCGCACAGAAGAGTTCGATATCATTCATGCACACGACTGGCTGACCTATCCTGCTGGTATACATGCAAAGCATGTGAGCGGAAAGCCGTTGTGTATCCATGTGCATGCTACCGACTTTGACCGCAGTCGCGGAAAAGTGAATCCTACTGTATATGGAATAGAGAAGGATGGTATGGATAATGCCGACTGCATCATGTGTGTGTCGGAACTGACTCGTCAAACCGTTATCAACCACTATCATCAGGATCCGCGCAAGTGTTTCACTGTACACAATGCCGTTTATCCTTTGCGTCAGGAATTGCAAGACATTCCGCGTCCCGATCATACGGGAAAAGAGAAGGTGGTTACATTCCTTGGTCGAATCACCATGCAGAAAGGCCCTGAGTATTTCGTGGAGGCTGCCAATCTTGTTCTTCAGCGTACCAGGAACATACGTTTCTGTTTTGCCGGTAGTGGTGATATGATGGAAGCAATGATTAATCTAGCCGCAGTGCGAGGCATTGCCGATCGTTTCCATTTCCCTGGTTTCATGCGTGGAAAACAGGTTTATGAGTGTCTGAAGGATTCCGATGTATATGTGATGCCATCTGTTTCTGAGCCATTCGGCATCTCTCCGCTTGAAGCAATGCAGTGCGGTACGCCAAGTATTATTTCAAAGCAGAGCGGTTGTGCTGAAATCTTGAACAACTGCATAAAAGTGGACTATTGGGACATTCACGCCCTGGCTGATGCCATGTATTCCATCTGTAACAACGAGAGTCTGTTCAAGTATCTTCAGGAAGAAGGCAAGAAGGAAGTTGACCAGATTACCTGGGTGAAAGTCGGTGCATGGATTCGCACCCTCTATCGTCGCACATTAGGTTGGGATTAGTATTATCATTAAGAATCAAGAATAAAGAGTTAATAAAATATGAAAACCATTTGTTTATATTTTGAGATACATCAGATTATCCATCTCAAACGTTACCGCTTTTTTGATATCGGTACCGACCATTACTATTATGATGACTATGAGAACGACCGTAGCATCAGTGATATAGCCGAGCGCTCGTATATGCCGGCACTGAATGTTTTCCAACAAATGATTGCTGAGCATGGAAAATATTTCAAACTCGCATTCAGCCTCTCGGGTGTTGGTATCGAACAGTTGGAACTGCACGCTCCACAAGTGCTCTCCAAACTACAGGAACTGAACGAAACTGGTTGTGTGGAATTCTTGGCAGAGCCATTTAGCCATGGTCTTTCTTCTTTGGCCAATGAGGAATGTTTTGCAGATGACATCCGCAAGCAGATGACAAAGATTAAGGAATACTTCGGAAAGGAACCAACAATCCTCCGCAACTCTTCGCTTATCTATAGTGATGACATTGGTCTGCAAGCTGCCAATCTTGGATTCAAGGGTATGTTGACCGAGGGCGCAAAGCATGTGCTTGGATGGAAGAGCCCTCACTATGTCTACAGCAGTGCACTGGCACCAAACCTGAAGCTGTTGCTACGCGATGTCGAATTGTCTGACGACATCTCTTTGCGTTTCAACAATAGTGAGTGGGAAGGCTATCCACTCTTTGCCGACACATATATCAACCGCATTGCCAAGTTCCCAGATGAAGAACAGGTTATCAACATCTTCATGGAACTTTCTGCCTTGGGTATTGCTCAGCCGCTCAGCAGCAACATCCTCGAGTTTATCAAGGCATTGCCAGCATGCGCCAAAGCCAAAGGAATCACATTCTCCACACCATCGGAAATCTGTTCCAAGATGAAGAGCGTTGATACATTGCATGTTCCAGACACCTTGTCGTGGGTTGACGAGGAACGCGATGTGAGCTGCTGGTTGGGTAACGCCATGCAGCGTGAGGCTTTCAACAAATTGTATGGGATTGCAGATCGCGTGCGTATTGCCAATGATCCGCGTATAAACCAGGATTGGGACTATCTGCAGGCCAGCAACAACTTCCGCTTCATGACCACCAAGCCAAGCAACGTGGGACTTGACCGTGGAATCTATGCCAGCCCGTTCGATGCCTTTACCAATTACATGAATATTCTTGGCGACTTCATGAGCCGTGTGAATAGTCTTTATCCAGATGATATTGACAACGAAGAACTGAATGCTTTGCTCACCACTATTAAGAACCAAGGCGATGAAATTGCCATGAAGGATAAGGAAATTTCGCGACTTCAGGCTAAGGTGGAGAAGATGCAGGCTGAGGAGGATAAGCTGAAGGCTAAGATTGATAAAGCTAAGGCTGCTCCGAAGAAGACTGCTCCCAAGAAAGCCGCCAAGAAGGAGTAAATTCTATTAAACTCCCAAAGAGGATGTGCCAAAGTGTAGTGAACCCCAAAACTTTCTGGGGACACTACAGTTTGGTACATCCTTTTTTATATATCAGCCTGTACGGTTGATAGTCCTTATAGTCCAATATGTCCGTAGATCTCTTTTGTCCTGCGGAGATGATGTTTTTGATGTGTTTCAAACCGGGTATAGGCGCAGAATACTTTGGGTATCGTAATCGTATTATTCATGGTCCATGTAATCGGTTGGTGCCATTTTCTTCACGATGCGTTCTTCATATTTGCATCGCACCTGCTCATAGTGTTTTTTACCGCAATGCCCTGACATTCTCAAGCCAGGGCCGTTGTCCTTTTCATCCGTGTATGATGCTCAAGGCATCAAGAGCAAAGAAAGAATAACAACCGAAACAAAAAAAACATAAAGCATACGTTAGTTTCGTGAAAAATACTTACCTTTGCCCTCAATATGGGAATAATCTATTCATCGGACTGCCAGAATAATGATGCATTTTTAAAATAAATAACAAGTAACCCCAATGAAGAAGAATTTTAAAAAACCTATGATGAAAGTCATGAAGCAAATGAATAAACAAATACAATGCTTCTCGAATTCCCCTGGAAAATATTACCGTACCTGTTTCTCCTTCTGATCTGTTGGTCCATTGGGCTCTCATCGTGTCAGACTTTCAGAGAGATATATTATATTTTAATTAATTCAAATAATTACAACAATGAAAAAGAAAATGTTAATGGTTGTGACAGCCGCCATGATGGTTGCCCTGAATGTGAATGCTCAGGATGAACCTAAAAATGAATTGGGTGTGTTCTATGGTATAGAATCAGCATCAAACATCCTTTCTATTTATAGCACGATGTTCTCTGCCGCTGCTGGCGATCAGAGCTCCTGGTGGGGTCCCATCGGTGTAGAGTACTATCATCATATCTCACCCGTTGTAGCTGTCGGTGCCGTGGGCGTGTATGCTGGTTGCGAGGCTATTGATAAGAAATCTCATACTAAAGATTTGAAAGAGACGTTTATCTCCCTGATGCCATCAGTGAAGTTCAATTGGCTGCGCAAGAAGAACTTCGGTTTGTATTCTGCCGTCTCAGCTGGTGTGATGTTTGCCTCGATCTCGATTGACAGTAGTCTGAAGACTTCTGATCCGGATGCAAAAGACGAGACACTGACCAGTTTCATGTTCCAGGCAACTGCCTTGGGTGCAGAGTTCGGGGGGAATGCTTTCCGTGGCTTCGTTGAGGCCGGACTTGGTGAGAAAGGTACGCTCTGTGCTGGTATTCGCTATAAGTTCTAATAATTGAACAATTACAATTAAAGCAATTATAAAAGACGGTTTAGATGGTTGTAGCTTCGATGATGACTACGATAAGTGTGAATGTACTGTCTCTGTTTGAAACTGAAACATTTGCCGTAAAGCCGTTATTAAGCCATATTGAGCAACAAGCCTGACATCAACCCAAGCGAAAGTGGTTTGAATAAGTAAATCATCGCAACGGTTACTGACGGTTTTATCCTCATTGCCTAAAGTGTGCAAGGTTGTTGCTTAAGTTTTGCGTGACAGTTGCCAGAATCTTATTGGATTCTGGCAACTGTTTTCTTCAGGTCTTTGTCCTGTGATGAAGTGCCCACCATAATCTCGTACTGTCCGGGAACCACGCGCATTGTGTTGCTTTCGACATCCCACAGCTCGAAGCAGTTGCGGGGTAGGGGAATGGTTACCACCTTGCTCTCACCGGCTTTGAGCTGTACACGCTGGTAGGCGCGCAGGGTCTTGAGAGGACCTTCGGTATCCTTCGGGTTACGGACATATATCTGCACCACCTCAGTACCGGCACGTTTTCCCGTATTCTTCACATTCACGGTCACCTTACCATTCTGATAGACTGGCTTGCCTGTCTGGAAAGTGGTGTAGCTCAGTCCATAGCCGAAGGGGTATAGAACGTTGCCTTTGAAGTAACGGTAGGTGCGACCTGTCATGCGGTAGTCCTCGTAGTCAGGCAGCTGATCCGCGTTCTGGTAGAACGTCACGGGTAGCTTACCCGTTGGGTTGTAGTCGCCGAAGAGGATATCGGCCACAGCCTGTCCCCCTTGCTCACCACCATACCATGCCTGCAGGATGGCATCGGCATACTGGCTTTCGCTGACTAGTCCGAGGGCACTGCCCGAGCAGTTCACATAGACCACATTCTTTCCGGCACGTTTCAGGTTGGCAATAATCTCGCGTTGCACCCTTGGCAGCTCGATGCTGATACGGTCGCCGCCCTTGAATCCTTCTTCACTGACTTTCATTTCCTCACCTTCCAAGCGGGGAGAAATACCTCCAACAAATACCACCACATCGGCATCTTTCACCTCATTGAGGATGTCTTTTATCTGTGTGTCAACCCTTTGTGCAATGTCAAAACTAATGAATGCCATTCCAACGCTTTGTTTATAATCCACTTCGATGGTATATTGCTCACCAGCCTTGACGTGTCTTTCGATGGTTTGTTCCCTCACTCCATGACGGTTCCATCTGTTCAGAAGCGTATCACCGTTGAAGATTACTGCAATATAACCTTCAACATTCAGATTCAACAGGATGTCTGCATCCTTCTTAGGAGCGAGAATACCTTCGTATTTCGCAGAGAAATGCTCAAGGTTCACACCAGGAGCAAAGGCGGTATTGCCACCATTCACCTGATGGATATTGGAGGTGTTCACTGCTATGGCGGCTGGTTTACCTTCATAATTCTCGTTGTTCCAATAAGTGGCACGTATTCCTTTCTTGCCATCGGGAGTCTGTAAGTCGTTGAAGAGACTTTCTTTCACCTCATTTCGTGTAAGGCCACATCCTTGAATGAAGCGCACATCGTTGGCTTTACTGCGGATTCCTTCAAGAATGGTAATAGTCTTGGTAGGCGTACCAGAATAATTACCCCATAGCATGGTGGAATCGTTGGCATTCGGTCCCATCACGACAATCTTTTGGTTACGGTTCAGCGGAAGGATGTTGTTTCTGTTTTGAAGGAGCGTCATTGATTCGTGCGCAATTTCGAGGGCAAGTTGTTTATGCTCTTTGCTTGCCACAACACTCATGGGGATTTTAGTCCATTCCACATCGTTGTCATTGTCGAAGTCGCCTAATTCAAATCTTCCTTTCAGTAGTCGCTTCAAGCTGATGTCGATTTGTTCTTCAGTTATCTTTCCTGCTTTCACAGCTTCAGGCAGACTCTTGTAGTCACTGCCGCATTCCAAGTCGGTTCCAGCATATACAGCACGTGCCGCAGCATCAGAGCGGGTAGGGGAGAAACCATGGTAGTTCGGTTTCCAGAAATCGCTCACAGCGCCACAATCGCTCGTCACAAGTCCTTTGAATCCCCATTCGTTTCGCAAGATTTGCTGAAGATAGCGTGTGTTTCCACAACACGGCTCGCCGTCGATACGCTGATAGGCGCACATGATTTCTTTCACATCACCTTCCTGTACTAATGCCTTGAAGGCAGGAAGGTATGTTTCCCAAAGGTCTCGTTCAGGAACATTTTCAAGATTGAATTGATGTCTGTTCCACTCAGGCCCGCTATGTACTGCATAATGCTTGGCACATGCATAGAGCTTGACGTATTTAGATGCTGGTTTAGTGCCATTGAAACTATATCCTTGCAGTCCACGTACCACAGCCAATCCCATCTTACTAGTTAAGTAAGGGTCTTCGCCATATGTTTCCTGACCACGTCCCCATCTCGGGTCGCGGAAAATGTTGATGTTGGGAGTCCAAAATGAAAGTCCGCGATAACGCTTCATCTCTCCTGTTCGCTTGGCTTCTGCGTTTTTTGCACGTGCTTCGTCGCTTACTGCCGTAAACACTTTGTAGACCAATGCATCGTTGAATGATGCAGCCATGCCCATTGTGATGGGAAATACCGTTGCATAGCCGTTGCGCCCAACACCGTGAAGAGCCTCGTTCCACCATTCAAATTGAGGAATACCCAAACGTTTTATTTCTGGCGAACTGTCCATCATCAACATAGTCTTTTCTTCGAGAGTCAAGCGTGAGCAGAGGTCTGCAGCACGCTCTTCTGCCGATAGGTTCTTGTTTTGGTAAGGTAGCATCTGTGCGTTGGCATTCATAGACAATACCAGCATAAAAGTAAACAGACTCTTCTTCATTGCTTATACATTATTTATTATATAGTGAATGTATTATAAAATAAAAATTGAAAGTATCATTTATTCAGTCATTATCTGAAAACGGATTTCTTTCCATTACAAATATAGACGCCCTTCTTTGGTAACGCAATTCTTATGCCTTGAAGGTTGTATATAGTGTCCTTGTTATTTCCTTTGCAAATGATTTCAGTTATACCCGTGTCGCTTTTTTCTATTCCGTTAAGAATAATGCCTCCTTCGTTTTGACCTTCGGTAATCTCAGCAACTATGCTGTTCATATATTTTTCCAGATTGGTGAATCCTTGTTCATCAGTTTGATTACCATCAGTGCTATCTTCCGGGTTCAAACCGTTTTTTAATTCCCATTCATCTGGCATCCCATCACCATCTGTGTCTTTGGATGCTTCTGTGCTTTTCAATTCCGGCCATCCGCTCCATCCGTCACCTTTTACATCGTCAGGTGTATTGATAAAGCCAGCATCAACTCCATTTCCTGTGCACGAGGCTGTTCCTTGTCTTGTGTCATCAATAATCATTTCATCTACTTTATCCCGGTGTAAACTAGCCCCAACATATTTAAGCACTTGTTCATATGCTTTTTCTGCACTGTGGGTAGTCACGTGGACAAACTCGATAGGAGCTAAAAGACGGATGGTATCTTTGGTTTCCTGGGTATAAGTGTAGTCGTTCTTGCTATCGTTTATCTGGTTATAAATACCGTATGTCCAGTTGTCGTTGGTCACTTCGCTATATCTTGCATTTACATTACCATCAACATAGTATTTTCCCCACACATGCCACATCACATCCCATTGGTTGGGCTTGTCTGTATCGTGTTTGGTATATTCAGACGTACGTATTCCGATACCGCTAATGCGCATGCCATAGGTTCCGGTTGCAGATCCTGGTCCGGGCTTATAGTAGTTGTTTACAATGTTTACTTTCATTCCCTCTCCTCCATAGCAGCCGTTCTTTCCGTAATTGTAAATCACATTGTTACGCATATCCATGCGCTCATCGGTTTGTGTTCCTGGCCGAGGACCCAAACGTGGCGTTCTGGAAGTGTGATGGGCAATAAGGTTGTGATGATACGATGCACCACTGCCGCCCCAGTTGCCGCCATATCCGTGGGCGCCTTTAGAATGACCAGAGTTAACCAAGCTTTGAGCAGAGATGCACCATTGTACAGTGATATTCTTTGAACCATAAACCGATAGACACTCATCTACACTCCAGCTTACGGAACAGTGGTCAACAATGATGTTCTCCGAATCCATAGCTCCTAATCCATCGCCTTCATGGCCGCCGTCTCCTTCTTTCTTTGATACGTATTTATTGCCCAACCTAAAGCGGATGTATCGCACAATATTGTTTTTCCCCAGTGTGACGGGCCAGTCAGCTATACATATTCCGTCGCCAGGAGCAGTCTGTCCAGCTATAGTTGTGTTTTCATTGATTTTTAAAGCCGATTTCAAATGAATAGTGCCTGAGACATCGAAAACAATTGTCCTTGGCCCTTTTTGTGAGTTAGCCCATCTTAACGAACCTTCACCAGAGTCGTTTAGGTTTCTAACATGATATACAACACCACCTCGCCCTCCTGTGGTATATCTTCCAAATCCCTCTGCTCCAGGAAACGCTATTGGCCTTTCTTGCGCAGACATTGTTGTTGTGATGAACAGGGAAATGATTGTTGGTAAAAGGTTTTTTATTTCCATGATAATTGTGTTCGGATGTGATGCCTGTATTCTAGAAAGTGCAAATAATAGATTCATAAACAATAAGAAGAAGGTGTGACCTTGCACACCCTCTTCTATATTACTTTCTCATGAATTCATTTAAGGAATCCATCTTGGATCACCAACCTTTGCCTTGATAGCATCTGCATTGATGAGCGTGTAGTCACCAGGCATCAATTCACCTTCCGGATTTGGTTTCTTGAATGTGCCTTTGGTGTCTGTTGACAAGGTTGTACCCTCAAATGCATTGTTGGGAGTGCCATCATCTTTCATTGCCCAAATGAGGTCGTTGGTAAAGAATACTTTTTCTGTAGATGGAACTACTGTACCACTCCATCCCTTGATGCCCTCTTGAGGCGCTGTGTGAACCTCACCGCAAGAACCATAGATACAATTCTTGATGCTGATACCACCTTTCCATTCATTCTCCTGAAGTTCAATCAGGGCTCTGCTTGCACCAGCAAAGTAAGCAAAGGTACAATTCTCTATGAGTGCTGTACCGCATGGAATATCCTTGCTCTTGGTGTTGACGAACAAACGTACACAGTTGGCAAAGGTAGAATTTCTCACTTTGATGTTCTTGACACATGCTCCATTGTTGTCAACATTCGTGATGCCATAACCACCGATATACTCGAAGATACAGTCTTCAGCAATGAAGTTCTCAACGACGTTCTTTCCGCGAATTCTCATCACACCACGCTTGTAGCGTACTTCACAAGACTTCAAAGAAACTGTTCCGATAACGGCATCACTGTTCTGGTTGAAGAGATAGGTTCCGCCATAGTTCGAACTCGTCTTAGGCTTAGACTCATCATCAGTGAAGGTAATTTTCTCGAATGAGATACCACCGAGGTTGATGCCATTGGCCAAATCAAAGTTACCAGTGACGTTCCAGATGGCATTACCTTCCAGTGTCAGACCCGTGACGAATTTCAGAGTTCCTGCTGTAGTAGGCAATTTCACTGTTTCCAGGCGATAGTGCATACCACCCTTGAGGATGATGTTAATATCTTTGTTGGGATAGAGATTTACAATCGAGTCGATATTGTGGGTGCTAATCCACTTTAGACTCTCCTTCTCATCCAGTGACCGCAAGTCAACAACTTCACCAGTATAACTCTCTGAAGCAACGGTGCTGAAGCGTTTCTTGCCTTGGTAGTTGCCATTCTTATAGGCTTCTACTCGATAAGAGGTCTTTGGCTCCAGACCGCTGACGATTTTTTCAGCAGCCAGATTGTCGCTTTCAGTAACATCAAATTCTCCAACTATTTCGTTTTCTGTATCTTTCACAATCACCAGCTTGTCATACTGAATGCCTTTAGCCCACTTGATACGAGCCTGAATGTCAATCAAGTCAAGGTTTGAAGGAGAAATCAGTGATGTCGGGAAATCCAACGTTGTTGTTGTCAGTGTATATGCTTTCGATGACAATCCTGTCTGTGTATTAGCTGCACTGATGCTGATGTTGTATTCCTTGTCGTATTGCAAGTTGTCAAAGCGATAGACGGTGGTATCTGTCTTGATTTCGCGGGTGTC
This sequence comes from uncultured Prevotellaceae bacterium, assembly GCA_902783165.1. Taxonomy (GTDB): domain Bacteria; phylum Bacteroidota; class Bacteroidia; order Bacteroidales; family Bacteroidaceae; genus Prevotella. The sequence continues at coordinate 32,868 of CACZPU010000110.1, read as the reverse complement.
CGAACCGTCATTGGCCTCAATCTTCACGATATATTGGTTGGCACTTGCATATCTGTCCCAATTGATAATCATATATGGGGAATCGTTGGCATCCAGTCCGTGCTCAATATTATCGTCCTCGTTAATGACAGGACGGAACAGAGCATCGGCCTTTGGAAGGTCATCGTCGCTACAGCTGACGAATGTTCCCATTCCCATTATGACTGCTGCAATGAGCAGTAACGATTTAACTGTCTTTTTCATATTCTCTATTTCTTTATATTTTATAGATTACCAGTTCTCTGTTATTATAGTGGTCACATCAACATTGATACCTTCGCCCATTTCGGTTTTGTTAAAACAATATCCGTCGTTGTTGAGCACTCCACTCGCATTGAGAGTTGTGATACCGATAGGCAGGATATATGGAGCCACTCCATTGCCTTTCAGAGCACCATTGGAATAACCGCGATAAAGGCGTGTTGCATAATCGCTGGCTTGATAAACATCCTTGCGGCTAACGCCCGAAGGTTCATCGCTGTTGATGGTGAACTCAATGGTGTTTGGAGCTGTTCCCAAAGTGTATGTCACAGTTCCATCATTTTTGTTCACTGTTTTCTTGCCATCTGTACCATAATCAACACCTTTATAGCTATAGGTACGTGTACGTTTGATCATTTGGGAACCCCAGTTCACCGATTGCCAACCGTTAGCAGTCATCACAGCATCTTCTTCTTCCACTTTATACTTCGTATTGAACCACTTGATGTCTGTGCGTTTGTTGGCCTTGCCAGCCTTGGCATACCATAGCTTGTTTGCCCAGTTTGCATATTTGGATACGTCTGGATATTCACTCATAACCTTGGCAAAGGCGATTTCATCTTTCTCAATATCGGTCATGTAAGATGAAATACCCCAACAGAGCATTGTACGCATTGCTTCTTCTATCTTGTTGGCATAGAGATTCCAACGTACAAGGTCGAACTTGCGCAAACCTTCACCACCGAATTCCCATGCGCGCTCGTTGACGATGGCTTTGAAGAAATCTTCTTTAGAGTTCAAACTATTCACATAGTTGGTAACCTGTTCGGCATAATTCTTGGCACTAGCGAAAGCACGAGCACGAACCTTCGTGAGTGCTTCTTTGGCAAGGGCAGTAGGTCCGTTGAGTTCGTTCTCAGCTTCGGCAAGCATCAGCAGGATATCCGACCAGCGCATCAATGGGAAATTAATACCTGTGCCCTTCGAAGAATTATTTCCGAGCTCTTTGGCAGCCAGAGAACGGTCCCATTTGCCAACTTTGATAGATGTGGCTGCTACAGCCTGGATAGTGTCGGCCGTATGGTTATAATTTGCACACGTGATATCGCGTCGGTAGTCACCATCAGCAAACGACATGTAGTATGAAGGAATCAGACCTACTTGTATGGTTGTACTTCCATTGGAGCAGCCCGAGTTGGTTACACCAATACTCCAACCCACATCACCACCGTAGTTCTGCACAAATGCCACTTCGGCAAGCACCTCAGAATTGTTTACCACCGTATAGTTCATCTCATTCTGGAATGCGGTGTAGAAATCTGGATTCAGGTCGCGGTTCTTCAACTGAATAATCTTTTGGCAATAGTCTTTTGCCATTTGATAGTATTCCATGTAAGTAGATGCTTTCTTCTCGTTGCCGTTCATGTCTTTGTAAGTAACGGTCAGAGAATCGGCAGTCACTGTAAGATAGTCGTCAGCACGTTTCATGGTTCCGTCTTTGGTAAGGCCGTAGCCAGCACGGAACAAAGCCAGACGGGCAATCAGACCGATAGCAAAGTCGCGGTTCATACGCTCTATGCCGCCAGTGTTCACATCCGACCATTTCATGTTAGGCTCGATGTCAACCAATTGCTGCAGACAACGGCTGTAGATAACGTTCTTGTCTGTACGTGGCTTGTCAATCACATCGCCCCATTTGGCAGCTTCATCATAGTAGGGAACGTCTCCCCACAGACCGCACATCAGGTAGTAGCGGAATGCTTTCAGACAGGTGGCCTCACCCTTGATTTGCTGCATTTCATCAATCTTGCCAATAGAACTTTGATCCACACCAAATCTAATCTGGTTGGCACGTTCTATGGCTAGTAGGTTATTGTTCCATGCATTGTAAACATCGTTAAAACCGGTGATGGCTGGAGCCTGCAAAGACCAAACGGCGCGGCGGTCGCTGGCTGGCACACCAGCCTGAGGAACCTCAGCCTCTACATCTGTGTTCTGCATCCAAACGCCGCACATACGCGATGTGTAAGGGTCTTCACAGAACAATACATATACGCCATTGATGGCGTTTGTTGCAAATTCTGTCGAGGAGAATACCATTTCTTGGTCCATCTGCGATTGTGACGTTACTTCCAGTTTGTCACTACAAGCCGTCAGCACCATAATCCCGACTGTTGCTAATGCTATATATTTATTCTTCAGTTTCATACTCTTTATCACTTTATACATATTATAATGTTACGTTAACACCGAATGTGAATGAGCGGCTCTTCGGATATGAAGAGAAGTCGATACCAGGAGTCAGACCTGACCAACTGCTGTTTCGCACATACGAGCTAACCTCTGGGTCGTAACCTGGATAGTTGGTGATACAGAACAGGTTGGCTCCTGTTACGTACAAGCGCAGATTCTGTACTCCAAACTTGGTGGTGAGATTCTTCGGCAATGTGTATCCCACGGTCACGCTCTGCAGACGCAGGAAAGAAGCATCGTCCAATGCCCAGTCGGTAGGAACAACCACTGCATCGCCTGTAGAGAACGGGCTCCACATTTCCTTTGCAGCTTTGCCGTTTCCACCCTCATTCCAGTATGCCAGATCTTCAAGAGTCCTCAACAGAGTACCTGTTTCAGGATTCATGTACGAGTACGAATTTCTCTGGTTCATGGTGTTGCGCATATTAGGATAATTACCGGCACGATAGCGTGAAGAGGTCTGAATCTTATTGGCGTTGTAGATGTCATTGCCAACAGTGAATGTGAAGTTCAGGTTGAAGTCGAAATCATAGAGGGTTCCGCTTAATCCAAATCCACCACTGAAATCAGCGTTTGTGTCACCAATCACAGTGATATCGTTTGTGTCAACAACACCGTCATCATTGAGATCTTGCAGTTTCATTGTACCCGGACGGATACCAATGCGGCCGCCGAGCAAAGCTGTCGTGGGAACACCACTCTTCAATTTATAGGTGTTGGTTGCTTCGTCAAAGCTTTCAAAGTCGGCTGTCGTATAGTAGCCTGCGCTCTTCCAACCATATACAAGACCGATTGGGTCGCCTACGCGGACAATATAGTCTTGCTGATTCTTGTTGTCTGTGCTTGCCCAACCTGATGGGAAAGTCATCATGCTGATACCTTCAGCCAAGTCGTTCACCTTCGACTTGTCGAAACCAATGTTGAAATTAGCATTCAAAGAGAAGTTCTTCTTCTGGAGAATCACTGCGTTTAATGTCAATTCCACACCTTTATTGCTTGTGGATGCAGAGTTTTCGTAAACAGATTTGTATCCAGGAGCGGCAATAGTATGGCTAATCAACAGGTCGTCGGTGCTGTTCCAGTAGATATCGAGAGTACCGCTGATACGCTCACGGAAGAGTCCGAAGTCGAGACCTAAGTTACGTGTGGTTCGTTTCTCCCAAGTAATGTTCGGGTTGGCAAGGATATCGGTAACAGACAGACCTGTGTTGGCTACTTCACCTACACCATATGCCTTAGAACTCGTGAGATACTGGTACGACTGCAGGAATGTGTTGTTGCTGATGCGGTTGTTACCTACCTTACCATAAGAGAGACGCAGTTTCAAGTTCGACAACCATTTCTGGGTGCCACTCATCCAAGGTTCTTCGATGATACGCCACGATGCGGCTGCAGCTGGGAAGAATCCCCACTGGTGTCCAGAAGCGAATTTCGAGCTACCGTCCTCACGGAAAGTCAGTGTCAACAGGTAGCGGTCGAGCAGTGTATAGTTCAAACGTCCCAGGAATGAAATGGTGTTGTCTTGTGCATCCACAAAGCTTCGTGTCTGAGTCTCGTTGATCTTACCCGAAGAGAAATTGGCGAATACCAGCTCAGGAGTATAAGCTTTGCTGAAGTTATTGCCCGAAAGTGTGTTGTATTCGTTTCTCACCGACCTGTATTCTTGACCAACCATCACATTGAAGTGATGAATTTTGTTCAACTTCATATCGTAGTTGAGATTGGCCGATTCACGAATGGTACGCTTGCCGAGTTTCTGCCAGTCAGCCAACGGCAGACCTCCTACGTAGGAAGCCTGAGTGGTTGTGGAGCCGTACCAGTTCTTTGTCTCATTGAAATCATAATCGTAACCACCTTCTACATGAGCCTTCAAACCCTTAAGAGGTGTTGTCCAGTCGAGAGCTCCGTTGAATTTGTACGAGCGGTTGTTGCGTCTACGCCAGTATTGTTCCGACTGTTCCGACAGAGACATGTTGCTTCGGTTGTATTCTTCAATTTCTTCGTCAGACATTTGTGAGAAATCTGGTGTGATGAAACTTGAGAGACCTTTGGTAGCCACAGAGTAAATGGCTTGCTCCGTACGAACCTTGTGTGTGCCACCTTGTGTACCCTGACCGTTTGCAATTTGGTCTGTCACGCTGGCTTTGAGCGAGAATTTCAGGTTTTTGGAGATTTCATGGCTCAACTTGAACATGAATGCGTAACGGCTGAAATCGTTGTTCACCATCAAGCCACCATTGTAGTCGTACGTGCCAGAGAGCGAGAATTTGGTTTTTTCACTTCCGCCGTTGATGCTCACATTGTGGCTTTGCGACAGTACGTTCTGTCCGAACATGTCTTCCTGCCAGTCAATCGGCTCGATGCTTTTGTAGAGATACAAGTCGTCGAAAACACCAAACTGTCTGTAGAATGAGTTTAGTTCGCTGGTTCCACCTAATAGACGGTACTCATAGTTTGACATCACATAGTCGTAGGTGTCCATAGGTTTGAGACGTTTCGAAACGGTCTTTGTCTGCAAGAATCCATTATAATTAATGGTTGTTCTGCCGCCTTTGGCGCTCTTGGTGGTAATCAGAATCACACCATTGGCACCTTGTGCACCGTAGATAGCTGTTGAGGAAGCATCTTTCAGCACTGTGATGTCCTCGATGTCGTTAGGCGAGATGTCGCTGATGGTTGATGTCTGGAAACCGTCAACCACATACAAAGGGCTGTTGTCACCAGTGATTGAACCTCCACCACGTACTCGAATTAGAATCTCGGCATCGGGAGAACCGTCGGTAGTTGTCACCTGCACACCTGCCATCTTACCGGTCAGTGCTTCGCTGACATTGGCCACAGGCACCTTCACCAGGTCCTGGCCTTTCACGGTTGCCACCGAACCCGTCAAGTCTTTCTTGCGGGCTGTTCCGTAACCAATCACCACCACGTCGTTCAACGCTGTAGCCTCGTCTTCCAGAACAATGTCGATTGTACTCTTACCGGCTGCATTCACAGTCTTGGTCTTCATTCCAATGAATGAGATTTCGAGTGTCTGCTTGCCAGTAGTCTTGATTGTGAAGTTACCGTCGAAGTCGGTCACGGTAGCGGCAGCAGTGCCTTGCTCTTTCACTGTAGCACCGATAACCGGTTCACCTGTCGAGTCCTTCACGTTTCCTTTGATTGTTTGCGCTTGTACGCTACCCACAAATAAAGAGAATAGCATGACGAGCGTCAGTCTAAAAGTTTTTAATTTACCTGACATAGTTATTATATTACATTTAACAAATAAAAGTTCGTCGTATATTCTTGTTATACGTTATTTAATTATCATCTTGCGGCCGCCAATGATATAAACTCCTTTGGTGGCTTTGTCCACACGCATTCCTTGCATGTTGTAGATGGCTTCGTTTGTGTAAGTCTTCATTTCTACATTGTTGATGCCTGTGTCTTCATTGGCTGAGACAGCCTCACTCAGACCGCCCATCTCGTTGGCGGCGCGAACCGAATAGGTTGCTGCCGTGCCGGAAGCATTGCTCTTGGCGGCAGAAGGAATGGTGTAGATTGGTTCGGTGGTGAAGTCGATCACATCACCGTCTTTGCATACAGCCCAGCACAATACGTATTTGCTGTCGTCCCATGTCAGCTGATTGCCTTTGAGCACGACATTTTTCGGAGCTGGAGCCTGTTCTGTATGCTGGCGAGGATTCCAGTCGCCAAACATTTTGCTCATGTCACTATAGGTTTCGGCTTCTTCTTGAGTCAGCAGCGGATTATTGGTGTGGCTGTTTGCGAAGGTGGTCTTTCTACCCGACAAATCGACTGCTGAGCCATTCTTTGTCATGGAATTCCATTCGGCAAAGCGTGCTGGCCATCCGTTGTTCATCTCATTCCATCCGATGGACGAAGGCACAACATTCATCTTCGTGTCTATGAACAAGGCAACTGGCGTGCCTTCTCCCCAAGGACGTCCCAGCGTATAGTTGCCGTCCACATTGTTTCCATCGCCATTGATGGTGCAGTCTTTGTACACCCATCCAATCTTTGCGGGTCGCGATGGTACAGAGGCATAGCCGCCGGCAATCTGTTTCAGTTCCACGCTGTTGAAATAGGCATCACCCTTGCCACACATGTAGTCAGTGCGTCCACGTACAACTCCACCTTCAAAATAATAGAGTCCACGGTCGTTCTGTCCAACCCAAGTATCCTGATACCCGTGCAGACAAACATTCTTGTAGATGGTCTTTGTTCCCATGTCTTCGATGGCAATGTCGCGTCCGCGCGCATCGTCCATGCCGGTCGACACGGTCAAATCCTGATAGTAGAGAGCTTCACCGCGTGTTTGCAGCACATCGCTTTTGCCGATACCCTCGTAAACGCTGGTTGTTCCATATTTGCCATCGAATGTTTCGTCGGCCGGGATGGTGTTGGTGATAATCACTTCGTCGCGGTTTTCGCCAATAAACGAGATATTACCAGAACTGATTCTGGTGATGGGGTCTTTCTTCGTGAACGAATTGGTACTACCGTCTGCCAGCTCCACATGATAGGTCACATCTGTGCTGCCCTTAGGCAACTGGTAGGTGCCTTTTTTCAGGAATATGCGGAAGCGAGTGTTTTTGTTGCTGCGCTGCTCGGCTTTCTTGATAGCTTCAACCAGTTCGCTGACATTCGACACCACTGCATCGAAACTGCCCTTTGCAACTTCTGGGCGGGACATCGTGCTGAACTTCATCTGCAATTCTTCACTCAAATAGTTGTCGGTGAGGTCTCCAATGGTATTGGCTGCCAGTGTGAAGGTATACTCTGTGGCATAGTCCAGTCCGTGGTACTCGAATGCTATAGTCTTTCCGCTTACTACGGGCGACAGGGCAACGCCGTTGAGCATGCCTTTCGTGCCTTCTTTCAACTGGACGCGTTCATCGAACGATAGGATAATCTTTCCAGAAGCCGATGCTCCCGTAGAACCTTGGGCGGGCACTACCGAGACAAGTACCGGTGCTTTTCCATCGTCGATAAGTTTTTTTGTACCCGTAACGAACAGCATAGCCAGCGTGTTGCCGTCGTTGACCGACTTACTTCCATCGACAGCCGATTGTTTGTCGGCAATCAGACGGATGAACAAGTCTTTCACATTGTTGGCTTCTGAGGGGAGCTTTTCGTTGAATGTGGCTGGTTTCTTGGCACCTTCCATCGTGATGCTTCCCGCTTTGGTCCAATTATTACCATCGGTGGAGAACTCCACCTGATAGGTTTGGTAGGCATTATAGTTGTAGAGCATCTGGAATTGCACGTTGATGTCGCTGAATGCTTCTGCATTCACCTTGGTCTGCCAGTGCCAGTGGCCTACATCACCCTCTGAGCTGCCAGCGCGCCAATTCACGGCAGCGCCTTTGAAACTCTCATAGCCTTTGGCGGCTATCCAGCTCTTGTCAAGCCATCCGGACGTCTCGCCGGTTTCAGTGTTTACTAGGTTCAGGGCAGTGCCTTCGTTGTCTTCACCATAGAAGTCTGCCTTGCGGCCATTGCCTCCTGGCTGATAAAAGTCCCATCCGGCGATGATTTCAGCTTGGTTGTAATGGGCTGTGAGTGTCATGTCACTACTCATTGTCACTGTTTTCTCGCTGTTGGTGTCATCATCGCTCCAGTTGCTGAACGATACGAGCCCTTCATACTGAGTGGCGTTGAGCTTCACCAGCACTCCTTCTTCGTACATGTTCTTGTTGTCGACAATGGTAGGCTCGGGACTTATTTCCACCATGTATTGGTTTGTACCTTCCACGTTGAGCTTCAACTCGTAGGTGTTCACAGCCTTGAAATTGGCTGTAATGGTGGCATTGCTGTTCATGGAGTGCTTGTATTTCGACTCTGTTGACAGCACATTGCCTTTGTCGTCCGTCCAATTGACGAACTGATAGCCGAAATTCTTGTTTGCGGTGAGAGTTACTTCGCTTCCTACCTCATACTCACTGGCGTCTGGAAGCTTGGTCACTGTGCCGCCCTCGGAAGGCGTTGCCTGTGTGGCCAGCGAGTATTTTGCAACATCGGCCATTGTCCCATCCACTTTTCCGTAGATGCGGATGTCGGCAAAACCGCCCGATTTTTCGGCAGCAAGCCCCGTTGTAGCATAGAGATGCAGTCCGTTTCCCGATGCCAACGCTTTCTGCTGGTCGGCTGTCAGGTCGATGACAATCTCGTTCACCAGATTGGGGAGGGCTTCTTTCCATTGTCCTTCCTCCTGACTGTCATCCCAATTGGCACGGCGAGCTGTATAGGTGCCCAGTGTTGTTGTCTCGCCACCTTCCACTTGTGTGGTTACCACTACACCGTCTTTCTTGTTGGTACCGAATCTTTGTACATACATTCTAATCTGCGTAGGTGTGAAAGTCAGGCCTTGCGACGGCTTTACAAACCAGTGCAGCTGCACGTTTTCGCCAGTAAATGTGACGAACTTCAGTCCGTTGTCTGGGTCTTTGCTACGCGAACCGCTGCCCACTGTGGTGGCATTGTGTTCTATTGTAGCCACAGAAAAAGCTTTCGCGGGAGTTATCACAGTTTCATTAATTGTTTGTGGGTCTGAGAATTTCCATTCCACACAAGCATCTGAGTTGTTGAATATCTCTTCACTCTTGCTTTCTTGCACTGCTATCAACATCAGCATAAAACACACCAATAGATAGCGGAATGATTTACAGTTCATATGGCTTTCGTTTTTAAGTATTGCTCTCTTTATCGTAGGATAATTATGATTAGTTTGCAAATTTACTAAAAAATACACTATTATTATACTATTATACTATGTTTTAACGTATTTTTGTAACCTTCTCAGGTTATTCTGCAATCCTTAAGTGTTAATGAATTTAAATGTTCAGTTGCTTTTATTGAGCGTTTGATGCTTTTATTTGTGACAAAAATGTAAGTTTTTTTTGATAGTAAAATGATACCCATTTTGGTGGTGGAACATGATGAATTCTTTAATAACTATTGTGTATTTTGGTAATTTGTAAAGCATTGTAAATCAGAGAGTTAGATTTCGCTCTACAAAAGGTTATCTTTTGCGGTCCAAAAGATTACTTTTCGGGCTTCAAAAGATTACTTTTTGAAAGGCAAAAGATAAGGTTTTGAAATCTGATAAATAATCTAAGGTCTGATCAATGCTATGATAAGGTAAATGCGTTGTAAAAAAATTGAGCGCAGCAATGCGCCCAATTCTTTTTAATTCTTGTTTGCTTTATTTAAAAGCAAGAAAATATAAACACCGTCTTATTTAACAATTACTTTCTTGCCATTCTTGATAACGATGCCCTTGAAGCCTGCCCCAACTTTCTGGCCGGCTACGTTGTAAGCAGGAGCGTTGTCGTTCAACTCTGCCTTAGCATTGTTGATGCCAGTGGTGCTACCATTGATAGAAACAAGATGGCAACTTGAAATTTCAGGAGTTCCAACTCCGTTCTTTACAAACATTTGAAGAATACCCTCAACTACTACGAGGTCGCCTTCCTTAAAGTTATTGATGGTCTCTTCGGTGTAGCTTGCATTATCTAGGTTTTTGCAATGATAAACGGTGAGTGTGTTTGAACCGCCTTTCTCATCAGCAATCTTGAATTCTACGTTTCCATAAAGAGCATTGTTATTTTTGGAATTGCGCTGCCAATCAGGAGTACCCACAACGTAACCTTTCACTTGGAATACAGCCTTGTTGTCAACGTATCCAGTTGTTTCTGTTCCAAGGGCGTTAATCTTTTCAAGAGCCTCTGCTACTGTGAGTTCTGTCGTAGGAGTGGGAGGTGTGTCACCGCTGTTTTCTTTGACGGTAATCTCTACAGAAACGGTCTGAGCTTCGTACTCACTGTTGCCAGCAAAAGAGGCGGTGATGGTGGTCTTACCAACACCAACGACGGTGATAACTCCATTGCTGTTGACAGTAGCAACAGCCTCCTCGGAACTGGTGCAAGTAACAGTCAAGCCGTTTTCATTAGAAAGTGTGGGGAGATATTTGTATGACTCTTCGTCGCCCAATGTTACACTAGAAGATGCTTTGCCCCATGAAAGACCCGCAGGCTTCAGGCCTTGGCCCTGGAACAACTTGATGTCGTCGAGACGGGCGTTGCTACTTGAGCTCATAAAGAACTTGATGGTGACTGTGCCGCTGGCTCCTGTCAGAGGATAACTGTCGGTATTGCCAGTGCGTACCTTCTCGCCAAGAGTAGCTCCTGTTACCTCTACCTTCAAATCGTTACGGTTGGTCTTGAACTGCAAAGTCATGTCACCGCTTCTTCCACCAAGGGGTACGGTTGCTGAGAAAGAACCACCATTCTTGGCAACCAAGAGCTCGGGAGCGGTTCCGCCTGCTGTGTTTTCAGAGCCATAAATTCTAGTTCCGCTTTTAGCGGTGCCGTCATCGTTGTAGATTGTTCCTTCGCAAACATACGAATATGCACCACCGCTGGGAACGTCTTTGTCGGCATAGCTGCTGAAGTCTTCCGACCAAATAATGTCTTCTGCCATTGCATTTCCGGCAAAGAAGACCATGACTGTAAGCATGAATAGCTTAACAAATGAGTAATTTTGCTTCATATTAAACTTTGTTTTTATAAGTTATACTTTGTGTTATTTAATCTTGTTGCAAAGATATACATTTTATTTGAACCGTGCAATTTATCGGTGTTTTTTTTTGCGGAAAGTTTTTTGAAATGGGCGAGGGCGTTTATAGGATAATTTTTCCCTGTTTTTGCTATCCCTGCTATCATTTACCTTTGTAATATGTTGAATAGTGTTGAGTTGCAGCGTATATTTAGTTGATAGGTGATAGAAAGAATGATTTTTCTCTTGCGCGCGTAATGTGTCATATACAAACGATGAATAATCTATTACATGGTTTGTATCTTGTCATGTTTTCATATAAGTTAATGCTTAATCGGTCATCAGTCTTTTATGTTTTTGTGAACAATCGATGATGTTTTGCCCCCCCTGGATGGTACTTTGGTTTTTAGTGGATAATACTTTGAAAAATGAAAGGTGATACATTATTAGTCAAAACAAACCCTTCACCGTAATACATTGGAACATAGATGGTTCCATTCATCGGTGAAGGGTTTTGTACACAGTCTTGGATAATAATTATCCAACAAGAAAACTTTGTTTGGATAGGAGATGTGGCATAGTCGCGAATGACAGTTTTATTTCAAAATCACTTTACGACTTTGAGTTGTGCCATTAGCCATCTTTTCCACAATGATATTCACGCCTTTTAAAGGTGCGGCAATCCTCTGACCTTTTATATTATAATATGTACGCGAAACCTCTGTGTTGGAGTAGGTGTGGTTAATGCCCGATGATCCATCGGTAAGCTTTCCTGTCACCTTGATGTTGCCAAGACCATAGTCTTTCAGGTTGTTGGTGCCATCGTCCTTTACTTGTCCTAACGCATAGATGCTGATAATTAGCGAACATTCGCCTTCGGTGGGAGTACCATTGACATTTTTGAACGAGTATTCTGTGAATGCTGGGTCACCATTGTTGCGGTTTGGAGTCTGTCCTGTTGTGAGAACAGTTGTTCCTCCTGCGTCTTTCCACGATGCATCGAGTTTTCCGCCATCGGTACCAAATCTGGTGGCATAGAAGAAAATGTCTGTGGCTTGAAACTTGTAGCCACTCTTTGTGGTGAAGGTGAATGTCACAGAGTTGTCGTCGTTGGCACTGCTCTCATTGGGAACCATAGCTCTAATCTTGGTTTCCTTGAACGTAGCTATGGCCTGTGCGCCGTTATACGAAAGATTCTTGCCAAGAACCACACTGTTTGACTCAAACGATGCCGATATGCCATCAGCATATTGGGCGGTTTGACCTTCCTGTCCATTGTCGAAAGCCCATGTTACAGTGGCATCTGTGTCATCTTCCGTAGGATTGGTTTGGCCGCCTTCTGTGGGAATCTCCACCTTTGTGCAAGCCGGATAGTATTCGTCTACGGCAGTCTGTGCGTCGTTGTTGCCATCTTTCATGATGTCTTCCACCAAACTGTTGAGGTAGACTTCCAAGTTGGAGTACCATTTCTTCTCACTGTCGAGGGTAAACAAAGCAGCATCACTGGCATCGTCTGGATTCAGCCCATTGGCTGATTCCCATACATTGGGTATTCCGTCGTTGTCGGTGTCAAACCCATCGGGGCGCTTCCCATTGTCAAGTGTGTACACGCCTTGGTCTTTTACGAAGTCGATGATGCCAGCTCGGTGGGAAATTGGTTTGCCGTCGCCTGTCACGGTTGCGGAGCCTATATAGGTTGTCGTACCATTGCGGGCCTCATCCATGTAACGTGTGTCCACAGCATCACGATAGAGCGATGCACCTGCATGTGCGAGCACCTTGTTGTATGCATTTTGGGCAGAGTGGGTTGTTACCTCACCTTGTGGCACTGGACTCTCCATCTTGATGCGCACGCAATCAGTTCCGCTTGCATTTTTGTAATACGTCACGTTGTCACCATAGAGGTGTTTGGCATCTGTACAGCAATACTCACCATCGATGATGTAGGTTCCATCATCGTATTTCACACCTTTCCAGTCATAGTTCTCAGCGCTGCTGCCTGCTGCAGTCACGTAGTTGCCGTTGATATAGTAACGACTGGTGTAGCCCATGTATGGTGAACTTTCTGCATTACTTGAATTTGCCACAGATATTTGTGTTACGCGCGTCTTGTTGGCTGTGGCAGGACCAGCCTTGTAGTAGTTGTTCACAATGTTTATATGGCCGCCGCCGGTACCACCATAACAACCGTTGCCGTTGCCCCAATTGTACATTACACAGTTGCGGAAGTCAACTATCTCTGCCTGAATGGGGTTGGCATATTTCGTCTTGTCGTAGCCGTCCCATGCATAGCGTGCGCCGCAGAATCTTGGAACGCGGTTCTGCATATGGCAAAGGAAATTGTGATGGAACGATGCATTCTTGCCTCCCCATATTCCGCCATAGCTGTGCTCACCTTTTGTGTGCCCGGGATTAGCCAGTGCTTCTCCGATGGTACACCATTGCATAGTGAAATTGCGGTTGTCGTAGAAAGAGGCAATCTCGTCGATACTCCATGAGAAGGAGCAGTGGTCGAGCAGTATGTTGGCAACACCACGCTGCCATATTGCATCGGCGCCGTCGTTGACATCCTTCTCTTCACCTCTACGGATACGGATGAATCGTATGATATTGTTGGCGCCTGGAAGAATTGTGCGATAGCGCAAGGTGATGCCTGGTGAGGGAGCCGTCTGCCCAGCAATGGTGGTATTGTCGCCTATTTTCAGATCTGACTTCAGTTCGATGATTCCTGCCACATCAAACACAACGATTTTCTTGGCACTTCCGCTGACTGCAGCGCGCAATGACCCTGTGCCACTGTCGTTGAGATTGGTAACGTGTTTTACAACGCCACCGCGTCCGCCTGTCACATAACGTCCGTGACCTTCAGCACCCGGAAATGCGGGAACATCGTCGGCAAAAGCTGCACCACTAAGAAGAAAGGCAGCCACAAATAATAGAATAGTTTTTTTCATAAATGTCATTTTTTGATGTATTTATGGCCGTCTTTGATGAAGATGCCACGATAATTACTATCCATCTTCTGTCCTGAGAGGTTGTAGATAATACCTCTTTTACTGATGGTAGATGAAGAGGGAGTTGCTATGCCCGATGTTCCAATAGCCAGCGGATCTGTAAGCGTAGCTCCAGCACCTTCTGTGGAGTTGAGCAGGGCGGGGACATCTTTTGAGGATATAGCGGTATATTTGTAGGGCATAGTGACGGTGCCTTTCCCGCTTGGTTGGGAGGCACTCTTGTAGGTGTTGTCAATAAATTGATATGCTATGGCGTCACTTTGAGAAAACACCTTTGTAACACCAGTTTCAAAATAGTTACCCTCGATGAGGAATTCGCTGTTCTTGCGGGGATTTACTGTAGCAGAGGCTCCTGCACAATTGTAATAGTTGTTGAGCAGATGAATGTTTCCGGCACGTGCCATCGGCATACGCTGGTTACAGCCCGGGCCCCAGATGTTGAAGGCAAAGGTTACGTTCAGCTTGTCTTTGTTCTCGCTGTCGCTGCTGCCCACAAGGTTCGTGTTCATATGGTCGTAAGCACGCTCGGTGTAGCCGAAAGTGCACCACGAGACGGTCACGAAGTCGGCACTTTGGGTAATATCGAAATTACCATCCTGTCCGTCGGTAAACTCGCAATGATCCACCCAAAGATGGGTAGTTCCAGTGCAGGTTATCAGGTCTTGTCCGCCAACGTCGCACGGACCGGGGCCTACAAACTTCAGATTGCGAATAATGATGTTGCTGCCACCATTGATTTTGAAGATACCCGCATTCCGGTAACTCTCATTGCTGTCACCTGTAAAGTCAATTAATGTCTGGCGGGTTACCTGTTCACGTTTCTCGCTGACATTTTGTCCGTTGGAGAGTGTTCCACCTGTTCCGCTCGATGATGACAGGCTTTTTACTTTAGCTTTGTCGAGCGCCGCTTTCATCTCGTCAGTGAGAAAGAACTGAGTGCAGAGGCGTGCGCCGTTGATGCCAACCACGGTACGGTTTGAATAGCCGCCAAAACTTACAGGCGAAGAAACGACGAAATCGCCATCTGAACCATCAAGGATAACAATATCGTTCTGCTTGATGGCATTCTGAATAGCATTCTTTTGGTCGGAACCGTTGCTCTTGAGCGTGATTGTCCTTGTGCCTTTGTTGCCGCCAGTCGTTTCGTAACTGTCGCCGCTGGTAAGCGACGAGCAGTTGGTCCATCCGAAAGACGCATTGAGCGTTTCGGTTGGTGTGGTGTCGTCGGCAAAGGCTGTCGCGCCGGAAAGCCATACGATTGCGATGATTAAAACAATCTTTTTCATAATCTTCGCTGACATTGAGCATTAGAAACCGTCGGTGGTATAGCCCAGCTGTTCCATTTCAAGCGCTGCCCAAATAAATGGACCAACGCCCTTACCGTCGTTGTCGCGGATGGGCTCGCTCATGTAGTAGTTGAAGCTTCCGTCGCGGCGGTAGTTGGGTTTTTCCACATAGGGACCTGGGGCAGGGCCGAGACCGCTAACCTCACAGCACCGTGTGAGGGAGATGGTCTTGTCTGGGTTCACACGAATGAACTCGTTGATGATTCCTTTGAAAGCCTTGATGCCTGCCTGACGGAAACTGTCATCGAGATAGCCTTTGCGTGCACCTTTCAGCAGACAATAGGCATACATGGAAGATGCGGTACTCTCCAAATAGTTTTTGGGGTCCTTCACATCAAGCACATCATACCATACGCCTGTCTTCTTGTCCTGATGCTTCACCAGTGCGGTCATGGCACGCTTGAAAACATCGATTACCTCACCGCGACGAGGATGGTCGGCGGGCAGGTTGTCGAGTACCTCCACCATTGCCATTACGTACCATCCCATCGCACGGGCCCATGTGTGCTTCGACTGTCCTGTTTCTTTGTCTGCCCAGAAGGCGGTATGGGTTTCGTCCCAAGCATGTTTCCAAAGTCCAGTCTTTTGGTCGAAGGTGCGCCTGTCGGTCTTCACAATCTGGTCGATGATATCTTCATAGGTCTTCTTCACTTTCTTTGCTTTCAGCATCATTGGAGCTGCCTCTGTATAGAAGGGGAGTCCCATGAAGATGCCGTCGAGCCACACTTGGTTGGCATAGATGGCCTTGTGCCAGAACACGCCTTCCTTAGTGCGCGGCTGGTTCTGCAGCTGCTTGAAGAGCGTCTTGAGCAGTTTGAGGTCCTTCTCAACGGGATTGAGTTGATACATTGCCAGCAGCACCTTGCCTGGTCGCACATTGTCGAGGTTGAAGTCTTCATATTTATAGCCGGCACCCTGACCGTTCTCGTCAATCATCTTGGCGGGATATTCCTTCAGCCAGTTGTAGATGGATTCATCTTTGTAGGCTTTATAGGTGTCGAGCAAAGCCCCCATCTCGGTACCAACGGTATAACTCCATCGGGGCTTCTTGGCAAAGTCGAGATAAGTAACATCGGGTACGCGAGTCATCTCAGAATGTGTCATCCATTCAGAATAATGTTTATATGGCTTTTCTGTAAGAATGAGATTTCCGTTGATTATCAGGTTGTCGAAGTGGACATCCTGAGCCTTGCCGGTAAGGTAGTAGGGTTTGCCGTGAACCCCCTCGAACTTACAATTGTTCACGTATATGTTGTTGACGGTATAGGCTAGAGAATCGGCATCGTAACCGACTATCATCACGCCATACTTTGACTTCTTGCAGGTGACGTTCTCCATGGACACGTTGCGCACAGTGGGGTAGAAACCGCGACAGCACACTTCCTTGGGCTCATAGTCGGTATTGATCTTGAGCACGGCTTCCTTACATTGGCCAACAGTGATGTTGCGCATGTTGATATTTTCGATAACGCCACCACGGCAGGAGTTGGTCTTGATGCGAAGCACACGGTCGAGGTTGGGCGAGTCCATCTGACAGTTTTCGGCGAAGACGTTCTGGCAACCTCCGGAAATCTCAGAGCCGATAACCACACCCCCGTGACCGTCTTCCATCACACAGTTGCGGATGATAATGTTCTTCGAGGGAATACCTGCGTAACGTCCGGTAGCTCCAGCACGGCCGTCGGCATTTCTTCCGCTCTTGATGGCGATACAGTCGTCGCCAGTGTGGAATACACAACCCTCAATGAGCACATTTTCACAACTTTCTGGATCGCATCCATCGCCGTTAGGTCCTTCATTCCATACTTTGACATTGCGTACGGTGATGTTCTTCGAGAGCAGCGGGTGCATTACCCAGAATGGTGAGTTGAGCATGGTGACACCTTCAATAAGGATATTCTCGCATTGATTCAGATTTACCAACTGCGGGCGCAATCCCTTGCCAGCACCGAAGATGCGTTGATCCATGTCTACACCATCTTCGGCGTATTTCAGCAGGTCGGCACGACCACCAGGATTCTGTTGCTTTTCGGGAACGGCGATGTCACGGCTCTTTGGGGTTTTTCCACTCATGAGCCACCATGTGTCGTCGCTTCCATTACCGTTAATAGTCCCTTCGCCTGTGATACCTATATTTTTCTGCTGATAAGCATAGATAAGGGGTTGGTAGTTCCAACAGTCGAGTCCTTCCCATCGTGTAGGGACATTAGGATAGAGTGAACGATCGAAAGCAAAGAGCAATGTGGCCCCTTTCTGGATGACCAGATTGACGTTGCTTTTGAGTGTGATGGCTCCTGTGTTCCACGTTCCCTCCGGAATAATCACCTTGCCGCCGCCTGCTTTTGAACAAGCATCGATGGCTTTGTTGATAGCCTTTTGGTTTTTGGCAGCATTGTTCACTTTGAGAGAAGCACCATATTTTGTGATGACAAACTCCTTGTCGGGGAATTGAGGTGCTTTGATACTGTTTTCAATTTGTTTGTACTGTGTGTCCCAAACCGATGCAGACATGGCAATGGGAATCAAGAATGCGATAAGTAAAGCTTTTAGTTTCATTATAGTAATTTGTTTGAATTTTAAAGTATATTTGGGTACAAAGGTACGAAGAAATATATAATAAGGAGAGTGCCTATGTGTTAAAAAATAAAATTATTCTTGAAAAAATTTGGATTTTTCGTGTATTTACTCTATATTTGCGGAATCTTATTTATGATTTCTCGGTTAAGAAATCGCACGAGGTTGGTTGCATCCTGCGCCAACCTCTTTTGTATGCACCTTGAAATAGGTGTGTTTAAAAACCAAATGAGCGATGCTTCACGCACCGCTCATTTTGAAAAATAACTTATATAATAATACACGTACAATCTTGTCATCCGACAATAGTCCCAGCATCTTTACCCCAATAGGGGATGAGTGCTTAGTAAAAAAATAATTATCTCTAAACCTTTTCCTCTTACTCCGAGAGGTTGGGTGTGAATCATAAGGCAGGTCTTCTGACTTTGTTCCGCCTTCAAGCGCCTTCCCGTCAAAATAGGCAGTGGCTTTTTGCTTGCCGGCATAAAAGAACTTACAGCTGCGGGACAGTTGGGGATTCTCACCCCATTCCCTTATTAATCGCGTCTATAGCGAACCTTAATCGTTGCAAATATAGTGTGTTTTTTTTAATTCTGCAAGAAAAATAAGGATATTTTATAAAAAAATTTGCATATTTCAATTATAGTGTATATATTTGCACCGTATTTTTAATCATCTATAATTCAAACGCCTATCGAAACATTGTTACTTCAATAACAAATAATTTATACAAATGGATAAATTTAAAGGCATGACTGACGAAGAGTTGGCCATGGAATATGTTAGAGGTAGCAATAAGGCTTTTGATGTTTTGCTTTCGCGTACCCAAGGGAAATTATTCTCGTATATATTGTTCGTGGTTCACGACCAAGAGCTTGCTAATGATATTTTTCAGGAAACATTTGTGAAAGCAATCAGTAAATTGCATCAGCACAAATACACCACGTCGGGAAAATTTTCCGCATGGCTCATGCGCATTGCCCATAATGTAATCATGGACTGGTATCGAGACCAGAAGAACATGAACATTGTGGAACCTGCTGAGGGAAACGACCTTTCGAATCTCAAATCAGGAGATGTTCTCGATATGAATATCGAAAACCAATTTGTGAACGACCAGGTGATGAAGGATGTGGAGAGGATGATGAATATGCTTCCACCCTCGCAAAGAGAGGTTGTCTATATGCGCTACTATCAAGAACTCTCGTTCAAGGAGATTGCTGAGACGACTGGTGTGAGCATCAATACATCATTGGGACGCATGCGCTATGCACTCATCAACATGAGAAGAATGGCCAAGAAACACCATGTGGCACTTCAACTGGAAACGCTATAGCCCCTTCAGCTCCTCTATTGTGGCGTAAGGATTGGGCGACTTGAACACATAGCTGCCACTCACCAGCACATCGGCACCTGCTTCGACAAGACGGGGTGCCGTTTCTGCTTGTACACCACCATCAATCTCTATCAATGCTTTCGAGTTGGAACGCAAGATTATTTCCTTGAGGCGTTTCACCTTTTGAATGGTTCCTTCGATGAATTTTTGTCCTCCGAAACCAGGGTTCACACTCATCAACAAAACCATATCTACATCGCAAATGATATCTTCAAGCATACCAACTGGTGTGGAGGGGTTAAGTGTTACACCTGCTTTCATTCCTGCATCGTGGATTTCCTGAACTGTGCGATGCAAATGGGTGCAGGCTTCGTAATGAACATTCATCATCATGGCTCCTAACTTTGCTGTTTGTTGGATATAGCGCTCGGGTTGAACAATCATATAGTGAACATCCAATGGCTTCTTGCAAAGTTTTGAAACAGACTCGATTACGGGAAATCCAAAAGAAATGTTTGGAACAAAAACCCCATCCATAACATCCAGATGAAGCCAGTCGGCCTTGCTCTTATTAATCATTTCAATCTCATGTTGCAAGTTCAGAAAATCTGCAGCCAGCAACGAAGGAGATATAATTGTCGCCATCTGATAAACTATTTTAATTCAAACAATATTTCTTTTCTGTTGATTCTGTTCCTATTGTACAATAGTTGTATGCAAACCAGCGGATAAAATTGAGAGTCTTTTCAGACGGTTTGATTTCGTTTTGGGTAAAATACTGCATAGGCAATCTTATAAATAGTTGAAATAAAAGTGTTTAATATGTTACGTTCCCCTTGTCGTGGACGTTAACTATTATGATAACGCTGTTTTGTTTCAATTATTATATATCCCTACCATATTTTATTCTTTTCTTAATCCCAACAATCGAGGTCCTTCTCTAACTCGGGTAACTGGTCGCGGTGGAAGACGGGGTTTTTGATACCTGCACGTTTTTGTTTCTCATAATTTTCAAGCAGTCTGAAAACGTATTTGCCAAGCAAAATGATGGCTATTAAGTTGCATGCAGTAATAAGTGCCATGCATAAATCTCCAAGATTCCACACCACTTCAAGACTGGACAATGCACCGAACATCACCATTATTCCAGCAGAGAAAATGCGGTATATGGTAAGTACCATCTTGCTGGAGGTTAGAAAACGGATATTAGCTTCACCATAGTAGTAGTTACCAATAATAGAGGAGAATGCAAACAGGAAGATGGCAATGGCGATAAATGTCGGCCCGGCTGAGCCAATTTCTGAATGAAGGGCAGCTTGGGTAAGGGCTATACCGTTTAAACCAGGTACATTGTAGAGTCCGCTTATCAATATAACGAAAGCAGTGCATGAACATACGAGGAGAGTGTCTGTAAATACACCTAAAGCTTGAATAAGTCCCTGCTTGACAGGATGGGACACGGTGGCGGTGGCTGCAACATTGGGGGCGCTACCTTCACCAGCCTCATTACTGAAAAGACCTCGTTTCACTCCAATCATTATTGTTGCCCCAATGGTTCCGCCTATTCCTTGTTCAAGGCCAAATGCTCTTGAGACGATGATGTTCAGAATATGCGGCAAATGTTGAATGTGCATGATGATGATGACAAACACCAGAATGAAATAACCTATAGCCATAATCGGCACAATCACGGCACTGACATTTGCAATACGGTGAATTCCGCCAAAGACAATGACAAGCGCCATCACAGACAAGACAAAGCCAACTATCACTGGACTCCATCCGAATGCTTCTTGCATTGCTCCGCAAATGGTGTTACTCTGTATGGAATTGTATGATAGTCCAAACGTAATAATTAATAAGATGGCGAACAACACTGCCATCCATCGTTTGTGGAGTCCTTTATGTATATAATAAGCTGGGCCTCCTATGAAAGAATCTTTATGACGTTGTTTGAATAGCTGACCGAGGGTTGATTCGACGAATGCAGTGGCAGAACCCAACAAGGCAATGAGCCACATCCAAAAGACTGAGCCAGGACCGCCGATGGCGATGGCTGTGGCTACTCCAGCAAGATTGCCGGTTCCGACACGAGTGGCTACAGAAACGGCAAAAGCCTGAAAAGAAGAAATATGTTGGTATTTGTTGTACTTGTCATTTGTGTCATTTGTCACTGAGGCCGCAGATTCTGTTAGAAGACGGAACATTTCTCCAACCATACGAAACTGTACTCCTTTGGTTTTGAAAGAAAACCACAATCCGCATATAACCAACGCTCCTATGAGCAAATAGCTCCAAAGTGCTTCATTTATCTGAGTAATAATTTCGTTCATTATTAATTTTTAGTTTGTATTATTGACATCAACATGGTTAGTGGTTGAATGCTTAAACAAAAAAACATTCAATGGGTGCAAATATAATAAAAACAATTGTCTTCCGTGCAATTTGTCAAATGAAACATTCAGAATAACACAGTAATTTTAGATAAAAGAGCAGGCAACGTTGTCTTCTTAGTTTGAGAATTCTATGGTGTGATAGCCTGCAAATCAAGGTAGGGAAGGAAGAATGAATATGACTTTTTTTAATTGTTGTACAATAATTAATAATAAAAGAAACACATAAAAAGCAAAAAAAACGTATCTTTGCAAAATAATAAGTCATAAGCATCAATTTCTAAATATGGCTAAAGACAAGTTGAAGGGACTGATAATCTTTGATTTTGACGGAACGTTGGGCGATACGAGGCATAATATCGTATTGACCATGCAGATGACCATTAAGAAAATGAATTTGGCAAATCGCAGTGATGCTGAGTGTGCGTCAACGATCGGCCTGCCCCTTGACGGATGTTTCAGAACACTTTTCCCGAGTATTCAAGAATCGGACGTTACACTCTGTTCTGAGACTTATCGAAGACTTTTCAACCAAAACTTGCGAAACTCAAAGCCCTTGGCGTTTCCAGGAGTAGTAGAGACATTGTCTGTCCTGAGGAGGATGGGATTCACGCTTACAATTGCTTCTTCTCGTTCACATGCTTCCCTTGTGGAGTTGACTCAAAACATGGGAATCGCCAACAACATGTCGTACCTTCTTGGTGCAGACGATGTAAAAGAGGCTAAGCCAAATCCTGAACCTGTCTTGAATACCATAGCTGCTATGCACTATGATGCTGCACATACACTCGTGGTGGGTGACATGGCTGTTGATATCTTGATGGGGAAGCGGGCTGGAGCTAATACATGTGGCGTTACATGGGGAAATGGTACAATAGAAGAACTTGAGGAGGTGGGGGCTGACTATATCATTCATAAAATGGAAGATATTATAGAAATAGCACAATCAATTCAGTAAAGATTTATAACTTAAGCTTTGTTGAGTGACAGCTAATCTCTAATCAATTCAAATTGAATAAGCAACAAGTTTCAAACAATAGAATAGTAATTCACAATTCATTTATTATTTAATCATTATAAAAAAATATATTTATGGCTCATCAATGCGAAAACTGTAAACTGAGGTCTCTTTATGAAAAGAACCCCAAATCGATGCTCGGCCGCTTTTGGCGCTGGCACATTAATTTCTGTCCTGGTTGGAAAAGCGTTTTTCAATAGTCAAAGCGACGAAAAGAAAGCGAATTTACGCGCTAAATATCAGTTCACCAAATACCAATAAGAATATGAAAAAAATAGTTTTGCTTCTCATGGTAATGATAGGTGTGCAGAGCCTTTCGGCACAAAGTAGTATCTATGAATTCAATGTAAAAGACGAGACTGGCAAAGAAATTTCTCTTTCAGAGTTTAAAGGCAAGGTGATGCTAGTTGTCAATACTGCTACACGTTGTGGATTTACTCCACAGTACAAGGAATTGGAGGCACTTTATGAAAAGTATTCCAAAGACGGCCTGATTATTCTTGATTTTCCTTGTAATCAGTTTGGACAGCAGGCACCAGGAACTATACAAGAAATACACCAATTTTGTACAGCAAACTTTGACATCCAGTTTCCTCAGTTCGACAAGATTGATGTGAACGGAGAGAACGAGTCACCACTATATACTTATCTGAAATCACAAAAAGGGTTTGAAGGCTTTGATCTAAATGACAGAATCGGTAAGGCGCTTGACGAAATGTTCCGCAAAAAGAATCCTGAATATGATAAGACTTCAGATATCAAGTGGAATTTTACCAAATTTCTTATTTCACGTGATGGCCAAGTTGTAAAGCGCTATGAACCGACTGATAAAATGAGTGACATTGAATTCGACGTGCAAAAAGAACTTGCGCCAACATTCTGATTCTTTTGCTGTCGTCGTTTATTGCTTGACTATTTCATCTATTTGCAGGTAAGAGGCTGATATGAACAGACTTTATATATAATGTATGGATAACAATAATGAGTTGTTCCCGATAGTGGACGAAGATGGAAAAGTGATGGGGTCTGCCACACGAGGTGAATGTCATAGCGGTTCACACCTTCTGCATCCTGTGGTTCATTTGCATGTGTTCAATTCAAATGGTGACATCTATTTGCAAAGAAGGCCAGACTGGAAGGACATTCAACCAGGAAAGTGGGACACTGCTGTCGGCGGACATGTGAACTACGGTGAGACTCCCGACGAGGCACTTCATCGTGAGGTACTTGAAGAATTAGGCATCACAGATTATCATTCAGAGTTTATATGTAGTTACGTTTTTGACAGTGATAGGGAACGAGAGTTGGTATATGTTCACTGTACGATCTATGATGGCGAAATATGGCCTTCTGCAGAAGAACTGAATGGCGGTCGTTTTTGGACGATGCAGCAAATTCAAGAGGCCATGGGGAAGAATGTATTGACACCGAACTTTGAGAGTGAGTTTAAAAGATGTTTTGCTAATAAACTTTATAACACAAACAATATGGAGAAAAAAGTGAAGGCATTGTTTATCAATGGAAGTCCTCGAAAAAAAGGTAACACCGCACAGCTATTGCAACGTGCTATGGAAGGAGCCCGAGAAGCCGGAGCCGAGGTGGAAATGGTGAATCTTTACGACAGAAATCTGAATTTCAAGGGATGCATGAGTTGTTTTGCATGTAAGCTGAAAGGTGGAAGGAAGGGTGTCTGCTCATTCAAGGATGACCTTCTTCCGATATTGGAAAAGGCTGTCAATACAGATGTGTTGGTGTGCGGCTCGCCAAATTACTGTGGTTACCCCTCGGCCATGCTTCGCGCTTTTATGGAGCGAATGGAGTTCCCGGCAGTCAATTATTCCGATTATTCCCAGCCTGTAGTGAATAAACGAATACATTCTGCCACTATCTACACAATGAATTGTCCCAATGAGGAGGTATATCGTATGATGAATTATCATGTTCTGATGGACACTAGCGCCCAACAGCTTGCCGTGTTCGGTCCAACAGAACTTCTTCTTTCTTATGATACCTATCAATTCAACAATTATGACCGCTACGATGCTGCTGCCTTCAGTGAACCTCATAAAGCTGATATTCGCGAAAAGCAGTTTCCACTTGATCTTGAACGAGCTTTTGAGTTAGGTAAGAGATTGGTAACAGAGTCGTCGTCTCAAAGCAAATCAGAATAGTCATAGGAAAACTCTTGTGCAGGTTACTGCTTTGACTGGTTTGTGAAACACTTTGTCATATGTTTGGCTTACACAGATTGTTTCCATATTGAGAAAGGAATCTATGCTTGAATTATTATTTAGAATCATTTAAAGTTGATGATATGAAAAGAGTTATAGCATGTATGTTTTTTCTTTCACTTGTTGTTAGAATCTTTGCAACGGGACAAGAAAGTGACATAATATATATTAGTGGGGAGAGATGGCAATTACTTTCGAAACCAATAATTGCAAACCTCACTCTATATCATCATTTGAAGAATGCATTGCCTAAAGAACGGAGTTGGTCAACAGCTAATTGGGATGGCTATACCGCCTATTGGAGTGTCAATGACGAAAGCTTATGTCTTGATAGCATTATAGTGGTTCTATTTAATAAGGAAACAAAACAGAATTATACAAGTTGTTTGTCTTTAGCCAAAATGCGAGAAGTGTTCAAAGACTATTGCAAACAGAATACCATTGTGGCTACATGGTTTACAGGAGATATCAGAGCTGGGAAAGGCCGTATTTTATACTATGAGCATACATGGTTCGAGAGGAACCATGAATATGAACAGGTTTTTACAATCAAACAGGGTAGGGTGATCAATCAACAGACCTACCATAACAGGGTGGTGGTCGATGGCTTTTCACTTGCTACTATCAGAAGTCAGGAGGATTTGAAAACCAAGTTACCTTTGAATCTCAAATCTTATCCAGAACTTGCTGAAGCGAAAAGTGTCATCTTCACAGTCAATGAGATATGCCTTGATTCCTTAGGAAATCTTGTTGACTGCAATGTGAAGGCCTTTGTCTGGTTTTCTGGGGAGAAAAAACAAAAAGAGGTTGAGCGACTGGCAAAAGAAATGAAAGAGATGCTGACGATTATCCATCCATGGAAAACGCTGTTCATCAATGGTGAATATATGCCTTCTGATAAAAGAGGCTTCACATTCCGCTATATTTTAGATAGTTAGAATAATGATATTGAATACGATTATGAAAAGTTTTAAATCAAATCCGTGGCTTCTGCCACAACCCGTGCTGATTATTGGCACTTATGACAAAGATGGCAAACCAAATGCTATGAATGCTGCTTGGGGAGGTCAGTGGGATATGCACGAAATCATGATTTCGCTTGCTTCTCATCAAACTACAGACAACCTTGCCGTGAATCCTGAATTCACCGTCACGTTTGCAACAGTAGACACAATGGTAGCTGCCGATTACGTTGGAATTGTGAGCGGAAGAAAAACAATCGACAAGATGGAGAAGACAGGATGGACCATTGAGAAAGCTCCCAATGTGAATGCTCCCTTGTTTAAAGAGTTCCCGATGACGTTTGAGTGTCGTGTGAAAGAGAGAATAGACGAAAGTGAAACGGGTTATTATCTCATAGCTGAGATCGTGAATGTCCTCTGCAATGAGAAATATTTGGGAGAAGATGGGAATCCAGACGTGGAACGTATGGGCATTATTACTTACAATCCTGTTCACCACACCTATATTCAATTGGGCAAAACTGTCGGTAACGCATTTGCCGATGGAAAGCAATTGAAATAATTCAAATCTATATCATCGAGATAATGAATGCTGTCGGTAATAATAAAAACTGACAGCATTCAATTGTTTTCTGTGATATGGCGCCATCAATACCATGATTGGATTTTTATTCAATCATAATACTCCACTTCTATTTCATCACTTACATTGAAGTCATCGTGAAAATTATCATCATAAAGATAAACAATTCGCATGCCACGATAGACCGATGGTATCTTTAGAACATCTATCAGATGCCATTTAGGCCTGCCAAAGTCATAAGAGAATCTGTCGAGAAGTATTCTGTTGGAAGTATAGTCAAAGTGATAGTATCCGCCACCGATGCACTGGTCGCCCGGCTTCAGCAGGTCTTTATGCTGGTTGACCATGCCCATGCGTAAAATCCCATCCATGGTGATGACAAATTTAGGGAGAGTCATAATTTGGTTATCTTTATGTATTTGTTTTTAATTGTTTTATTGGATGGCATGGTCGGCTCCCACATCCAGCCCATTCCATGCACGGCGGGCTGTCCAGTCACGAGAAGGATTAGCCCAGAAAGGGTCTTCTTTTGGCAGCCCCAATGGCAGAAAAACCGCTGTACATAGATATAGACTGCCTGTGTTGATGTATTCTTCGGACATGTGAATCTGGCTTCCAGTGTAACCTACACGCAACCATCCGTTGCTGTCAAATGTACGTGGCAGACTGAGTTGGCGCTTGATGACAGCTGTTAGAGCACATCTTACTTGGGCAGGGTTTAAATTCTTGGGTAGGATGTGAAGCAGTGCGGCATGTGACAAAGCGTGGAAGGCCCCAAATCTATAGACAATGGAGCGCCCGATGACGGGGTAAGTGCCCTCTGGAGAAATCATACGTTCCAACTCTGCCGCCAATCTGCTTTGGCGTTTCACCTGTGTAGAAAGAAATTCACCGCCATCGAGCTTGTGCTTTTTAAGTATCTGAAGAATCTCGGTAAACATGGGGTGTATGACGAGACTGTTGTAAAAGTCAAGATGATAAACTTCCCCATCTCCATACCAACCGTCACCCTTGTACCATTCTTTGCTGAAACGGTTGACGCCATACATTAGTCGTTCCATGTCACATTCACCAGTGAACTCCAACAAAGCTGCTTCAATGATAGAAGCAAAGAGCAGCCAATTACTCTCGTATGGCTTTATTCTACGAGAAGTCTTCCATTCGTCTATGAGCCACTTACGGGTCTGTTGGTCGAGTCTTCCCCATATTTGAGTGGGTGCACGTAAGATTCCTTCTGCCAGAAAAGCCGCATCGACCAATGGCTGTGTGTGGCGGTTGTCGAACACTAGATGGTCGGACGACTGTGGATTTACAGCATTTTTAATCCCTTTTACCACCAATTCAATATAATGTGTGCGTAATTTTCCTTCCTCTGTATCATCAGGTCCTAACTCCAGCCAAGGAGCTATGCCACAGATGGTTCTGCCGACTGCTTCCAAATGTGACACCTCCCTACGCAATGGGTCGATAGACAACGACTCGAAAGGCATGTTCTTTTTTAGTGTCCCAGCGGCAAGGTTTTCTAAAACGGGTGCTGCAATACGGGTCAGTTGCTTCACCCAATAGCGACGATTGTCCTGCCCTGTTGGTTTGCTGAGCAGTTTCTTCATACGTATCAAAGCTTCCACATAATAATAGTCGCCATAGGTTAGCGGTACATCGACTTCAGAATTGGCAGGCATATTGCCAATCCCATGCTTTAGAATAAAACCACCAAACTCACCTTCTTCAGCTAAATAGTCAGCAGAAGACAATGTTCGTAGCTGCTGTTCAGCTAAAGCAAGCCATCTTGGAGCCATCTCACTGGGGTCGAGCTGGCTAAGTTCTATTAATGCCGAGGCCATAATGGCAGCAGCAGAAGCATCTCGCTTGGCATTAGGTATATTTGGAGCATCAAAGTCCCAATATGGAATTTTGTCATTGGGCAGTCGTGGGTGATTCATCAAAAACAAACCAATGTTTCGGGCTTGTTCTAGATAGATGGGATTTAACGTTTCACGATACATCATGGTGTAGCCATACAACCCCCATGCTTGTCCCCTTGCCCACGAACTGTTGTCGGTATATCCTTGTGCAGTATTTTTGGCGTGTGGTTGGCCAGTAACAGTGTCGTAGGAAACAACATGGTATGATGAATAGTCCTCACGGAAATGATTCTTCATCGTAGTGTCTGCATGCTTTTCTGCGATGCGCTCATACTTTGGGTCGGCAAACTCTCGTGTCATGAAGCAGAGCATCTCAAGATTCATCATATTGTCAATGATGACAGGATATTGCCATTTATCACCGAAGTCCCATGATTTGATGACACCGAGCTTTGGATTCCATCGAGTCATCAGACTTTGTGTGCCTTCCATGATGACGTTTAGATAATGTTTGTTGCAAGTAAGCCTATAGCCTTGTCCGAAACTACAATAGAGCATGAACCCCAAATCGTGAGTGGTGGTCAATCGCTTTGCTGGCTCAACACGTTCCGTAAACAATTCCGCATAGTGTCGATACAGGTGGTTGCCACTGTTTTCATAGAGCATCCAAAGTACACCTGGGAAAAACCCCGATGTCCAATGATTGTAGCCGATGGTCTTCAGTTTTCCTTTCTCAAACGTACAAGGCAATTCGCCTTTGCGGTCTTGGAGAGTTTCAGAAAGCAGCAACGACTGTCGGGCTGCACGATTCAGCCCATGTTCAATAACTTTCATTGTTGATTGATGATCTGCTGAAAGTCGTTGAATAACCGACGTAAATGTTCCAGTTTTACCATTGGCTAGTTGCACAATAGGTTTCTCTATTGTGTTTTTTACTATTGCCTTTTTGATTTTTGCATCCGAGTTAATCCATCCAGCGGTGGCTGTCAGTAGCATGATGACGATTGCTCTTTTCATAAACAACAGGTATGGTAGTTCGTAGGATGCAAATATAGTTAAACTTTTCGAGATAATAATCATGTTGAGTCAAAAATAGAACTTTCCATTCCGAAAAGATAGTAAACTGGTTACCCAACCATATAGACACCAGCCTAATTGCAATATTCGTTGAAAAAAGACATTCTGTTTGCATCTCCCATTCATTGGGCGCGACCAGATTGTCCTCCGCTTATTCTAATTTGTGGCGACCGAGAGTTGGAATTATATGGACGTTATGACGAAAACCAGTATTTAGCTCGCATAATGAAACTCGTAGGTCATAAGGACACTTATCTTTATGAAATTGACGGTCATGGCCATGGTGCTATGGTCGGACCGAGTTTTCATATTCTCGAAACCCATCTCAATCGCATATTGGGGCTTATGAATAATCCATGATGTTAACATCAAAAGAAAAGACAATACCTTTACGGAAACAAGGAAAAAATAAGGAAGAAGCGGCTCTCTATGGGAGTCGTTCCTACTGCATTGACAACTTGAGAGTGTAAGAGTAATCAGAATTGCAAATCCACTATATGAGCTATCGGTATTTCATTGCCATCATCAAATATCATCAGTTGCTCATAGGTGTCAACTTTCTTAAGAGTTCCCGTGATTGACACATAAGCTCCACCGGCCTTGTGCTCATCTGGCAGGAAATATGTAACAGTAATCTTGGGATGTTCTTCCATGGCATCTGTCAATTCTGCGAACTTTCGATTCAGCCTATTGTTGTCATGCTCTTCCAGTTCCACCTGCTCGTCTGTCAGTCGGGCCGTTTCATGAATAACATCATCATAGCCTGTCAGCGCCGCAAAAGGTGCAAATTGCGCCGCACGTGCCTCCCTCGACATCTGTGGGTGGTTCTTGGACACATGATGGGGTAGGTTGATAATGTCAGAATAGTCATCTGTCATGCCTTGTGTCCTCCAATCTGCGCGTTGCGCTCCTTAGCCGTAGCCCCTTCTTCAAAGTTCAATCCTTTCAAAATGGCGTTCTTTCCGTATCGTTGTTTGATAGCCAGTAGCGCTTCTTGCATACGTCGTTCCTTTTCGAAGGCCGCCTTTTCTTCTTTCCTTTTTCTTTCAACTTCTTTATGGTCTTCGAACAAGTCAAGCTGCAGGGGTGAAGCGTTTTTCCCGACAATCGATTCATCCATCACATGGTTGGTGGTCAGATTGATTCTCCTGATGAGTAAGTTGGGATTCACGATACGGTCATACAGTTCCATGACAGACTTTGTGATCATTGATGAAGATGACGTCATATTATCGAGGTTTGCCGTACCATGTGCATGCTTGGGCACCTGGCGACCATAATAATCTGTTGTGACAGGTCCTTTATATTTCGCCTTTATGGCAGGATTGGTTAGGCTTTCCGTGTCGTAGCCTATGGTCAGTATCATTTGGTCTGCAACCAGTTTTTTAGCTACTAAATTCAAGGCTGCCGAATCTGCCATTTCCTGCACCACTACACGTGCTTTCTTGAAATCGTAAGCACTTTGTAGCACTTGCCCGCTACTGAATGAATTACTCTCTGGTTTATATGCTTTAACATCATTCATTGTACACGGTTCCCATCCCCAGGCATGGTCTATCAGTAGTTCAGCATTCACACCAAACAACCGATAGAGCAACCCCTCGTTCTCTAATGACATTCGTGCTATCTTACCCATCGTGTCAATTCCGTAGGGCGCCAATCTTTGGGCAATGCCATGACCGACACGCCAGAAACTTGTTAGTGGCTTGTGGTTCCATAGTTGCTTGCGATATCTCATCTCGTCTAACTCGCCAATGCGTACACCATCCTTGTCGGCTGGGATATGTTTGGCAACAATGTCCATGGCCACCTTGCATAGATACATGTTTGTTCCGATGCCTGCCGTAGCTGTTATGCCCGTCTGTTTCAGAACATCGCGTATCATTGTCATGGCCAGTTCGTGAGCAGTCATCTTGTAACTTCTCAGATAAGCGGTTACGTCCATGAACACCTCATCTATGCTATATACATGGATATCTTCTGGAGCAATGTATTTCAGGTAAATTTTATAAATCTTACTGCTCACTTCCATATAGTGAGTCATTTGTGGAAGGGCGGTGATATAGTCAAGTTCCCAATCGAGGTGAGCTTTCAGTTCCCCGTCGTTGAATGATTTACCAGAAAAGCGACCGCCAGCTTTTGTCCTTCGTTCATAATTCACTTCTTTAACGCGCTGTACAACCTCAAATAGTCGAGCACGACCTCCTATGCCATAAGCTTTCAAAGAAGGTGAAACAGCCAAGCAGATTGTTTTCTCTGTGCGGCTCTTGTCTGCCACGACAAGATTGGTGGTTAGAGGGTCAAGACCTCTTTCCACACATTCCACTGAGGCATAGAACGACTTCAAGTCAATGGCCAAATACCTTTTCTGGGACATCTCAGATTGTTTCATCGCCGCTTTTTGTTCTATTCTGCAAAAATACACATTTTCTTCCAATGCTCAAAATAATTTCAAATAAAGAAAAGATGAAAAAGAGCGGGATGCTACACGACAACCTGTTGATAAAAAGTTGTCTGCTTCATATATCTGCATAATGCGGACAGAAGCCAATATTACAATTTGAAAGTGGTTTTTATGATATAGACATGTCCGCTCTTTGGTTATCATATTGAATGATTGCATTCTTTGTTATACAAGCGTTTTGGGTTGCACTCGTCTTGTAAATAAAACTATTAGCGGCCTTTTATGGGCAAGTCTGTCTGCATGGCACTCTTCTTCTATCCATGGGGAAGGGAAAGGTTTGTAACTTGTTGGCCATTATGGTTTCAGTTTTTGACAAATTTCAGTTATTTACAAAAAAAACGATATTTTTTTATGGTGTTTTAATAATAAAATTGTATTTTTGCAAATGTGTTAATGTGGTGAAGCCCGCTAGTCAAAAAAAAGGAATGGATGAACATCCCCATGATTCTACAAAATTCAACTAATATTTCAATACTTATGGTGAAAAAAATTACATTATTACTGTTGTTGGTATCCATGATGATTCCAATGACGCTCAGTGCGCAACGTGAGAAGAAAGAGGCTTTGGCCAATGGCGTGGTGCTCAATGGCAACCACTCTTCTCTGTTAAGAAAGAATGTGGCTGCACCCGCCAAGAACAAGAAGCAGATGCTGAAAATGAGTCCTCTTATCAAGGGCAGCAAGAGTCTGCGCCGTGCTCCGAAAGCCGCTCCATCAGCCGATGCCATTATCTGGGACTTCGAGTCGGAGGACCAGTTCAACCAATGGACAAATGTCGATAGTGACGGCGACGGATTCAATTGGCAATACTTCAATAATACAGGTCTGGAAACCGGCCGAATGACAGCGAATGGTGGAGAAGGATTGGTAGCTTCTGCCAGTTATGATAATGACACCGGCACTGCACTCAATCCTGACAACTGGCTGATTTCGCCAGAGGTGACTCTTGG
>CACZPU010000109.1 GCA_902783165.1 uncultured Prevotellaceae bacterium | reverse complement strand
GCGTAGTGTCGTTGTCAATGGTTGCAGCAACAGCACTACAAGTACTCATGCCCATAAGGGCAGCAGCAAATAATTGTGCTTTCATAAGAAATAAAAAGATTGTGTTAATAAAAATCTCTCTGACCCCGGAGAGACTGTTACCTTTATAGTAATAGGCAGGTCTCCTGACTTCCCCCGAAAAACTCGCCTTCCCGACAAACAGTCAGTGGCATTGCTGAGTTTTACATAATAGGGGTTACAGTAGCGGGCACTGTCCAGGATTTTCACCTGATTCCCTTTTGAAGACAAGGCTCTTTTGAAGCCAAGTCTACCTAAACCACTGCAAAGGTAGTGTTTTTTTTCTTAATCTCACATCTGTTTCGTGAAAAAATGCAGATTTATTTGAAGTTTTGTCTTTCTTATATCCTTTGTTAAAGGGACTTAGATACAGAAATGCTCAAATTAATTTGGTGTTTCGCTCTTTTCGTCGTACCTTTGCAGTCGATTTTTATATATAGCTATATTTTTTTTAGATGACATTTGAAGAATTAGGCGTGAGCAATGAGATATTGCACGCCATTACAGAGATGGGCTTTGTGAATCCTATGCCCGTCCAGGAAGAAGTTATCCCCTATCTGCTTGGGGAAGGTAATGATGTGATAGCCCTGGCCCAGACAGGAACAGGCAAGACTGCGGCTTTCGGAATACCCCTGCTGCAGAAACTAGACTTGAAAAGCAAAGAGACACAGGCACTGATACTCAGCCCCACGCGCGAATTGTGCCTACAAATCGCCGACGACATCCGTGATTTCTCAAAATACATGGAAGGTGTGAATGTGGTTCCTGTTTACGGCGGAGCCTCCATCGAACAACAAATCCGAGCTTTGAAACACGGCGCACAAATCATTGTGGCAACACCTGGCCGACTCATCGACCTTGTAAACCGTGGGAAAGCAAAGATTGAGAACATCAACAGCGTGGTACTTGACGAGGCCGACGAGATGCTCAACATGGGATTTTCCGAGAGCATCAACGAGATTTTCGAACATATTCCGGCAGAAAGAAACACACTGCTGTTCTCTGCTACCATGAGCAAGGAAATTGAGAAAATAGCACTTAACTACCTGCACGACCACAAGGAAATTGTCATCGGCTCCAGAAACGAAGGCGCAGAGAATGTGAACCACATTTATTATATGGTGAACGCAAAAGACAAATACCTTGCACTGAAGCGCATTGTGGACTACTACCCGCGCATTTTTGCCATCATCTTCTGCCGCACGAAAATAGAGACTCAAGAAATTGCCGACAAACTGATACGCGACGGATACAACGCAGAAAGCCTGCATGGCGACCTCAGCCAGCAGCAACGCGACCTCACCATGCAGAAATTCCGCCAGCATCTCACACAATTGCTTGTGGCAACCGATGTAGCTGCACGTGGACTTGACGTAGACGACCTGACGCATGTCATCAACTACGGTCTGCCCGACGACATCGAAAACTACACCCACCGCTCCGGAAGAACCGGACGCGCTGGCAAGAAAGGCACTAGTATATCTATTGTACACTCGCGCGAGAAGAACAAGATACGCCTCATCGAGAAAGAGATTGGCAAGGAATTTGTAGAGGCCGACATTCCCACTGCACAGGAAATCTGCAAGAAACAACTCTACAAGGTGATGGACCAGTTGCTGAAAACCGATGTGGAAGAAGAACAGATTGCTCCTTTCATGAACGATATCAACCGCTTTTTCGAATATATCGACAAGGAAGACATTATCAAGAAGATGGTGAGCATGGAGTTCGGCAAGTTCCTTGCTTACTATGCCAACGCTCCGGAAATAGAGAAGCCTACATCAAGGAAAAAGGAAGGGCGAGGCGACAAGAAGGAAAGAGGCGACAAAAAAGGCGGACGCGGTTCGCGTAAAGCCGAAGAAGGATTCAAGCGGCTCTTTATCAATCTGGGCAAAAAGGATGGTTTCTTTCCAGCTGAACTCATGCAGCTGTTAAACAAAAACATCAAAGGCCATGTTGAGGTGGGACACATCGACCTGCAAAACACCATTTCGTTCTTCGACGTGGCAGAAAACGACGCCGACCGCGTGATGAAATACCTCACAGGCGTGAAATATAAAGGACGCGAGGTGAGGTGCAACGAAGGCGACGAGCCATCAAAAGGCGGCTCAAGAGAACGCCGTGATGCAGGAAGAGGTTCGCAACGCGACCGTCAGGATCGCGGAAAAGGCTCTTTGCACGACGGTTCCAAGAAATCGAGAGGCGGAAGAAAAGACGACTCCTACGACAATGTTTCTCCCACTTCGCAGAGAGGCAAGCGCAAGGCCAAACGCCAACAGGATCTACCTTTTGTAGAAAACGGGAAGAAAGATGACTGGCGACAATTCTTTGTACATAACGACCGTTCGAAACAACCTGTTGAACTGAAAGGGAAGGAACCCGACTTCAGTGAAGAAGGCTGGGCGCGTCGGAAACCAAGAAAATAATCTGTAATGATAAAAAGAGCAGGAGTTAAGGCATGAAATCACCTTAACTCCTCTTTGTTATAGGGCGATATGTTGTTCAATTCACCAATCTTTCCTTCTACCACCGGCATGGTGAACAACTGCTGAAGGTCGGCCGAAGAAATGTGGGTGGAAGGATTGAAATCGCTGGAGCGCATATATTGCAGAATGCTGCTATACAACTGTCGCGCTTCTGGATATTGAAGCAGATTGCGCAACGGAGACATGCAGACAAGCAATTTGCCTTTGCCCACAGAGAATTCGAATATCAGGCCGAGCTTATGGTTACGTTCAATATTGTCGATTACCTGTACGATGGGACGATAATCGGCCGCAGTATTGTCAAGAACGAATGGATGTGACGCCTTGACCATAGGGAACCACTGCCAATTGGTGTGCATCTCTGTGGGGAAAGCACGGAAAAGAGGATGGACAGGGTCGGTAAGAAGGCCCAAAGTTCCCGGTGATACGGGCTTTTTGTTGTTCTCAGAAATGGTCTTGAACATACGATAGTTCCAATAATCGGTCTGGAACAGTCCGCCTACGGTCAAGATGGAGTCCATTCCTATGAGGTAACCGCCATTCTGTTCTTGGTCTGGCATCAGCAGAACTGATGCTCCCCCTTGCACTTTCGCCAGTGTCTCCTTGTTCAATTGGTTGGTAACCAATAGGTTCTCCTCAGAGACATTGACATCTTTCGTTGCCGGATAAACCCAAATGGGATAGACATTGGAATATCTCGCCGAACTGAGCGTATTATAATAGGTGTGGAGCACAAGATTGTAACGCTGAGCCTGACGGATGTCGGACAAGGCTATTTGAATGTCGCCAATATCTGTAAGGCCTATGCTCTTGGCAGGAATCGGCAATTTCCCTTCCTTCACCACCTTGCCAGAAAGCGTCTGCAGCTGCCATTGAATGGAGCCATCCTGCCACTTGGTGAGTCCCAATGGCTCACTATAATTGGCCAACTGCACCTTTGCCTTGATTTCCTCATCGGCCGTGAAGCAGAATCGGTCCATCAGAAGCAACGGGACTATGGGCGAACACCACTGCCTGAACTCTGTGGGAGTGGTGAGACCTTTGCTTTCCATGAACGCATCGAGAATACCTACATAGGCCGAACCTTGTCCAGGATAGTCTTGCAAGTCTAGCAATTGGAAACCTCCCATGCCCGGAGTGCGCAGATTCATCTCGATGTCTTGTTTGTAAAGGCGCAGACTCCAAAGACCGGAAGCCTTGTGGAAATCGGCTGCTTGGTCGAGCATGCCTGCCTTTTCGAGACGGTTCCGGAACACTTCCATGTTGTAAGGATAAAGCACACCGTGGTATTTGCGTATCTCATTGTAATCGGGATAGGTCTGGAACTGAGCCGTTTCATGACTGATAACAGGCACCGGACACCCTTTGATACCCTCAGAGAAATTCATGAGCGTATTGGGATAAAGGCTGTTGATCATACCACCATCATAGGCATCGGCAAAAGAGAAGGAGCCACGCGTGTGGGTGTTGAATTTCCCCCACTCCTCTCCTCCGTTGCGGCAGGTCACGAAGAAGTCCATTCCCTCTTTCCATCCCTGATAGCCAAGATAGTAGTTTGAGCCGAACGTGTAGAGCTTGGTATTGTCAATTTTACGGAATGCATCCACAAACACTTTCATGGTAGGAATGTCTCCCCAAAGTTCGTTACCAAGAGCCATCATGACAAAAGACGGATGATGGCCATAGGTATTGACTATACTCATTCCTTCTTTCAACAGGAATTCCATCAGCTGGCGGTCGTTCTTGTCGAAATTGCCCCAGAATGGAAGTTCTGGCTGCAAATAGACACCCTCAATGTCGGCAGCAAGGAAACAAGCTTCGGGAGGGCACCAGGAATGAAAACGTACATGATTGATGCCGTAGCCCTTGCAAATCTGAAAATACCGACGCCACTCCTGCAAGTTGGTGGGAACGTGACCGCTATTCGGAAACACACAAGCATCATGCTTTCCACGAAGGAAAGTGAGATGGCCATTCACATAAAACTGCGTGCCACGGGTGGAAAAGACACGCTGGCCGAACACTTTCTCCATCTCATCCTTGTTGACAATCACTGCCTTGATGCGGTAAAGGCTGGGATGAAATTCGCTCCACAAAGCCAAACTGTCGTTTTTGAAGTTGAAC
Organism: uncultured Prevotellaceae bacterium; assembly: GCA_902783165.1. Classification (GTDB taxonomy): domain Bacteria; phylum Bacteroidota; class Bacteroidia; order Bacteroidales; family Bacteroidaceae; genus Prevotella. The sequence continues at coordinate 6,715 of CACZPU010000109.1, read as the reverse complement.
TTGAGCACCTTCTCCGTTTCATCGGTTTTAGCAATGGTGTGAGTGGTCAACAGATAGCCCATGTCCTCTCCCCATGGAATCAACAAAAGTTGGACAGTGGCTCCTTTCTTCAGGTTGCCTTTCACATTCACATTGATATCAACGGCGTTCTCCTCAGCATGTGACATCACCTGCATCTTTTCTATATAGAGGTCGTTGGTGGCTTCCAAAAAGAAGGAGCCGAGAATGCCATTCCAGTTGGTTTGGGTGTCTTCTGTGCAAGCATGCGAATTGGACAGCACCTGCTGGGGAATACCGTCAGAGCTGTTGTCCACCATGATGGTGATGATATGTTTTCCCGGAGTGGCCTGGAAAGTAATATCATATTCCTGAGGAGCTGATATGCCCTGCTGAGAACCCACCAAACGATTGTCCACATATACGGTAGTGGCCTTGGTGCGCTCCATCCTCAAGACAATCCTCTTATTCTTCCAAGTCGGAGGTATTGTCACCGTTCTCTTATACCAAGCTCTTCCCACATAGGAATAGAGTCGCGACAAATGGCTGGTCTCGTCTTTCTTCGAAAGCGGATAACCTTTCTGGTTTGTATCGAGCGTTCCGGGCAGAACCACCATGTCGCCAAACACGTCGGAAGGCTTCACCTTCTTTTCCGGGTCAAGCGTCATGCCCCATCTGCCAGAGAGTTCGATATATTCACGATTGCTGCTTTGGGCAGCGGCAGACAATACCAGCATAAAGAATGCGGCGATTATAACAATTCTCTTATTCATTTTCTTGTCGTTCATCTCAATGTCCTTATCAGACTTGTCGTCCAAATAAACAAATATCAACTTTCTTTTTCCCCTCAATATCTGCGGGGTGATAAAGATAGAAAGAAAGAATAATATCATTCTTTCCTCTGCAAAAATAGGGAATTATTCTGAATAACACATTTATTTCTGATATGAAATAACAAAAAACATCAAAAACTTCATTAAACAGTGCAAAAAATATGTTGCCCTTTATTATTTCGGAAAAAATATTTACCTTTGCAGAAGATTGTTTATTCAAGTAAAGAAAGGAGTTCTGCAAAAACAATTGTTGTTTTCGCAATTGGTTCTTTCATTGGATAACAAGGTGTTATGTAGGAGAAAAGGTAAAATGAAAACAGGACTTGTACTTGAAGGCGGTGCCATGCGCGGACTCTTTTCGGCTGGCATCATGGATGTGATGATGGAAGCAGGCATCACTCCCGACGGCATTATTGGTGTTTCGGCCGGGGCTGCTTTCGGATGTAACTACAAATCGGGACAAGCAGGAAGAGCCATACGCTACAACAAACGCTTTGCCAAAGACCGCCGTTATTGCAGCCTTTGGTCGCTATGGCGGTCGGGCGACCTCTTCAATGCGGAATTTGCCTATCACATTGTGCCAGAGAAATACGACAAATTCGACAATGAGCGGTTTGAAAAATCGCCTATTGAGTACTATGTGGTTTGCACCGATGTGGTGACAGGAAAGCCTGTTTACAAGCAGCTGCAACGAGGAGGCCACGAAGCCTACGACTGGATTCGCGCATCGGCCTCCATGCCCGTGGCTTCGCGTGTGGTTGAGATTGATGGAATGAAACTGCTTGATGGCGGCATGAGCGACAGCATCCCGTTGGCCTATTTCCAAAGTATTGGTTATGAACGCAACATGGTTATCCTTACCCAGCCTATCGACTACGTGAAAACGCCCAATCGACTGATGCCACTCATCCGAAGAAGCCTGCGACACTATCCCAACATCATAACCACCATGGAGCATCGTCACGAGATGTACAACGCACAATTAGCTTTTATAAAAAAGGAAGTGGAACGAGGCAACACACTGGCCATCTATCCCAAAGAGAAACTGCCCATTGGCCACATTTCACACAAACCTGAGGAAATGCAACGAGTTTACGACATAGGACGTGAAACAGGAAAGGGCTATTTGGAAGAGATTGTTCGTTTTTTCGACAATCCCTTCCAACAGACTAAATGATTCCTCTGCGCTGCATGTCAGACATGGCGTTGATTAAGACCGTATTATCCTCCTTGGTCAACGCACCCAAATGGCCTACACGGAATATGCTATCGCGAAGCGTTCCTCCGTTGGGACAAATCCAAATGTGATATTCATCTTTCAGGACGGTGAAGATATCGTATGCCGAGGCTGTCGTCGGATGAAGCGAGGTGACAGCATTCGATGGCGACGGACTGGCCAGTTCAAGAGGTAGAGAACCTATCCTGCTACGGAAATCGGAAGCCAACTCGCTCATGCGTTTTACTTCTGCAGCCACACCACCGTTCTTCTCAATATCAAGCAGCCGACGATGAATCTGCAAGAGGGTGCCCACAGCCGGAGTGAAAGGTGTCTGTCCGCGCTCGCCATTCTTCAAAGCGTCTTTCAGATTGAGATACATACAACGAGTCTCGCTGGCATGAACCCTCTCCAATGCACGAGGAGAGAGCACTATCAACGAAACGCCAGGAGGACAAGCAAGTGCCTTTTGCGAACCAGTAATCATCACATCGGCTTCCAAATCCCTCATACTAAACGGGTCGGCAAGGAAGGTGCTGATGGCATCGACGATGAGCAGCAGGTGATTGCTCTTACAGAACTCGCTAATCATCGGCATATCGTAAAGCACACCTGTAGATGTCTCACCCATGTTGACCAACAGCGCTGTATAGCCCTTTCCCGACAATGGTTCCAAATGTTCGCGCTTCAGCGGTTGGCAGAAGTCAAGATGTATCTCTGTGTGTTCTATCTGATGAATATGGCAAAGCTCCACAAACCGCTCACCGAAAGAACCGCCATTGACAACAATAGCCTTGTCAGCACTGCCAAGCACATTCATTACTGCGGCCTCCATGGAGGCTGTTCCAGAGCCTGTGATGAACGCCACCCGACTGTCTTCTGGGGCATCGGCAAACTTGCACATCAGCCGCTCGTTCTCAAACATGATTTCCGAGAACTCGGCTGTGCGGAAGTACGGCACCTGCTCCGCACCTATTGCCCTCACGGCACTATCCGACATCACTGGTCCCACCGTGAAGTTAAGCATGTTTTTCTCTATTTCCATATTGTTCGTTACAATGATTTACTTTGCAATGCACAACAGATTCTACTGTTTTGCATTGCAAAAGTAATCATATTTTTGACAAGCAACAAATACTGAGGCCTTTTTATTGTTTTCAAGCCTCAACATATCCGCTTATTTGAACAATCGTTGGGCAAAGAGCGTCAGATAAACACGCCAGTTGCGCCAAACATGCCCGCCGTCATTCTCATAGTATTCGTAGGGGTATCCCTTGCTGTCGAGATATTGGCGCAAGCTGGTATTGGCCGGCATGAGAAAATCTTCCTTGCCAATGGCAATCCAATAGAGTTTGGGCTTGGAAGAGAAAAGACGAGCCATCTGGTCATCCAATTTGTCGGCATCCTTCTCTATCCGTGCGGCTGCAGATTGAAGTCCGTAGTAATCGAACACATCAGGATAGAGGCGCGAAATGCCAAAGGTGTGACCACCTCCCATCGACAAACCTGTCACAGCACGGGCGGAACGCTTGGGAATGGTATTGAAACGACGGTCGACAAAGTTCACAATGTCCATGAAACTCTCCTCCATCGTAGCTTTTGCGCCACGTTCGTTGAAGGCATTTCCATCGGGAGTGTACATTCCTTCGTGCCACCAGCCGGGAGCTGCATTGCATGTAGGATTACCATTGGGCATCACCACAATCATTGGAACGGCCTTGCCCTCGGCAATAAGGTTATCCATAATATGCGAAGCACGGCCCAAATCGCCCCAAGCGGTCTCATCGCCACCAAAACCATGCAGCAAATACATCACCGGGAAGCGTTTCTTTCCATCGTAGGCCGCAGGCAAATAGACTGTCAAGCGCCGTTGCTGGCCAAGAGTCGGGCTGTCGTACCACACACGGGAGAGTGTTCCATGGGGCACATTGTTCACCTGATAGAGATGGCCTTTGTCGTCGTTGGCTTTCGTTACAATAAAGATATTGCTCAACGTAGAGATATCGCGGTTCACATAGCTGTTCGACGGGTCAACAATACGTTGGCCATCCACCGTGAAACTATAGGAATAAAGTTCTGGAGTGAGGACTTTTGTTGTCACTGTCCATACACCATTGTCCTGTCGGGCCATAGGCAACGTCTGCCTGTGCAATTCGTCAAAGTCGCCCGTAACACTCACATTCTGTGCCGTGGGGTCAAAGAAGTTGAAGGTTACGCTGCCATCGTTGTTGATGACAGGCGATTTCACTTTGGGACGTTGGCCCAATGCTTGCTGTGCAAATCCGTCAATCGACAGCAGACAGCAACAAAGAATGATCATCAGTTGTTTCATTGTCTCTATTTGTTTAGTTATCATGACTTTGGCAAAGATACGAAAAAAACAAGTTCCCCACAAACTTTTCTGTCAAATTTTTAGCAACATATCTCTTGTTCTCTATTGCTCAAAAGCTTCTGATAAGGACAGAAATAATTTGTAATAAACAACCGGCACAACTACCGGCAACAAGTTGGTTCTATATTGTTTTTCATGTTTTCTGCACCATTTGAAGAATCCATCTGAAGAAACTCCACCACAGTGTGTTCTGCGTCTACAGAAAGTCTGACAGGACATCCTTCAACCATGGGAAGGTTCAACCCGCTGTGATGACCTACGGGAAAATCATAGCAGACGGGTATTTGATAATGGCGCAGATAATAGTGCAGCATGTCGTACATATCAGCAAATCCGTTCTCAGGCGCCTTGTATTTGGAGAAATGACAAACAATGATGCCGCGCAACTTCGACAAGATGCCCCTTATCTCTAGTTGATGGAGCATGCGGTCGACTTTCGACATAGGCTCGTTGGTGTCCTCGATAAACAAGATGAGCCCCTCGTTGGCACGATTCAGAAAGTCGTATTCCGAGCCGGCCAACCCACAAAACACCGACATGTTGCCTCCCACGAGTATTCCTGTAGCCTCTCCCGGCTGGTTGAGAGGATGAGAACCCACTTGGTAGCGAGGCAAATCACCTTGGAGCATCGCGCGAAGAAAGGCATTGACAGAGTCGCGCACCGCTCCTTTGAGGGCCAAACCTTCACACATAGTGCTATGGATGCTCATCGCGCCAGACGCCACCTGGGCACTGTGGAGGGCCGTGGCATCGCTGAATCCAAGCAGCCATTTGGGATTTGAGGCAAACGTACTGAGTGGTATTCGCTGCAGAACCTGTACTGCACCATCGCCGCCACGGCTGCATACAATGGCACGAACCGACTTGTCTGTCAGCGCCCAAAGCATATCGGCAGCCCGTTCGTCGGCAGTGCCTGCAAAGCCATGGTCGTTACAAAGCGAGTGACGGCCGACAACTGGCACGAAACCCCAATCACGCAACACCTCGCAACCTTGCCCAATAGTGGTTGAATCGGTGGCACTCGAAGGTGAAACGATGGCTATGGTGTCGCCCTTGTGCAACCAACGGGGCATTATCAATGAGTTCTGCGCCGACATGCCGGAACAGAAAACCAAGCCAAGCAACAAGAAGAATCGTATTTTCATCTCTTTTTCTTTTAACCACAAACAAGATAACACTTGCCCATAAATAATCCATTCGTTTTCCATTGAAAAACCATCGTCTTTCTACAGATGCTTTGTAGAAGTTCTACAGATGCTTTGTAGAAGCTTTACAGATGCCTTGTAGAAGTTCTACAGATGCTCTGTAATAGGATTACAGATTATGTCTGAAATTCTTGTAACAGGAGGTTCTGTAAAGTATTACAGACAATCTGAAACACCGCCACTAATAATCCATCACGCAGAAACCTCAATGGTTTGGCCGTCTTATTCATTGGTATCAGCCTGATTGACAGCCACTTCTTGAACGTCATCGCCTACACTGACCTCATCTTGGGGCATCACTCTCCGAATGCGCCAACCCAATGCAGCAACAATGATGCTCATCAAAGGACTGATGAGATTGAAAAAACAGTATGGCAGATAGGTCAAGGTGGGCACACCAAGCACCGTTGATTGTGTCATGCCACACGTATTCCAAGGAATCAGCACAGAGGTAACCGTGGCCGAATCTTCGCATGTGCGGCTCAGCAAGCGCGACTCATAGCCTTGCGAACGGTACGTCTGCTTATAGATGTCGGCATTGAGCACTATGGAAATAAACTGGTCGCCTGTGGTGAGATTGAGGAAAATGCCTGTCCCAACGGTGGAAGAAACAAGGCTGATGCGACTTCGCACGAAACGGGAAATGACCAGAGTCAGACTCTCTATCATGCGACTGGCCACCATCGATGCACCGAAGCACATGGCACAGATAATGAGCCAGATGGTGTTGAGCATGCCCGCCATGCCGCCTGTGGAGACAAGTTCGTTGAGCGAAGCATTTCCTGTGTCGACTGCTGTAGCTCCATAATATGATATGGCCAAGCCAGGCACCTGTCCGCCACCAATATCCGCAAGGATGTGAGGCTGAAGAATGAGCGCCACAATGCCTGCCATGATTGACGAAAGGAAGAGAACGATGAGCGACGGCACACGTCGGGCTATCAGCACTCCTGTCAGCAATGGCACCAAAAGTGTCCACAACGAAATATGAAATGTCCGTTCGAGTCCCTCAGTGTATTGTCCGATCTGCATCTCTGTGTTACCTTCATTGCCCAAGCCTGTGATGAAGAAG
>CACZPU010000108.1 GCA_902783165.1 uncultured Prevotellaceae bacterium | reverse complement strand
GTAGTCTATTTGTTGAATGACCATGATGAATTAAATAATCTGTTCATTAGATTCAACGATCAAATATAGTATTATTGTTAAATCTATACACCTTTTGAAAATAAATCGTAAATCATCTTTTCAAGATTGACAACAAATCAAATAACCCACTGATTTTCAACACTAATACTGATGGTCAGTGGGCTTGTTGTATCCCAAATGTATCCCACAAAATATGGTGGGACAAATAGATGATGCGATATGGATGCTTGTGGCTGTCGGAATGCCTTTTAGGCATTGGCTTTTCTCAGCTTTCGCTTCTCGATGATTTGACGTGCGCGTTCTTTTATAACCTCTATTCGATTGGTGGCACGATGACGTGTACTGATAATCTGATAGCGGTAGACGGCGCATGTGGCAAGGAAATAGGCAATCACCTGATACCAGAGTGCGCGGTATTCGGGTGCGATGTCCTGCAAGGTTGCTCCCATGCTGTTGAGTCTGATGAAGCCCCTTACGCCAAATGTGCTGGGGAAGAGCCACGAGAAGCCCTGCCAGTAGCCTGGAATGTTGCTTTGCGGCCACGATATTCCACTCAGGAAGAGCAGTGGAATGGATGCGAAGACGACGAGTAGCATGACGTTTTCGCGATAGCGTATGATACAGCTGACGAACATTCCGAAGAAGATGCTCGCAAGCAGATAGGGTACGATGAGCCCAATGAGCGGCCGGATGTGGAAGATGGAGGTGAAGGAGAATATCTTGGGAACCACCAAAAGCAGATAGGCCGAGATGACGAGGTAGATCATGAAATAGCAGAGTGATTTTCCCAATACTATTCTGAAGGTGCCATTGTAGTGACGGCTGATAGGCACAAGGTCTTGGTAGCGGTTGTTCTCGCGCGCGGTTCCTGCTGAGAGGCCGATGCCAAGCACAAGTGTCTGTTGGATGATGAGCATGAGCACAGCGGGGATGATGAACGAACCGTAGCCGCCCGTGGGATTGAATATCTGCACGCTTTCCACATTAAGCGGATTGGTGGCCACGAGCTCGTCGCGTTTTGTGAAGTTACCGCTGAGTGCTATCTGTATCTTCTCGTTGATTTTGGATGCAACGGCCTGTGCGGTTTGGAAGATGGCCTTGTATGTGAGCATGAGGCTCATGTCGCAATAGACGCTGATGTGGGCCTGTTGCATGCGGTTGATTTTTTGGCTGAACTCTGCCGGGATATATACGATGCCGTGGGCAACTTGCTTCTGCACAAGGTCTTTGGCCTCGGTCATGTCGTTGCACTTGAAGGCCACTTTGACGTCGGGCGATGCATCGTATTCGCGTATGAATTCGCGACTGGCGGAGCTGTTGCTCATGTCGACAACGGCCACGGTGACTTCATGAACCACCTCGTTGTTGTAGGCCCACGAGTAGAGCAGCGGGTAGAGCAGAGGCACGAGGATGAAGAAGATGAGCACACCTTCGTCGCGGATGGTGTATTTCATCTCCTTTGCCCAGATGTAGCACATGTCATGCACACCTTCGCTGATTTGTTTCAAAAAACCTTTGCCCATATATGTTGCGAGTGTTTTGTCGTTATTGTTATTGTCTGCCCGAACTTGTTGTTGCTCAACGTTGCACCTATGGTATGTAGACGAACTCGAGCATGGCTCTGCGGATGTTCTTCATGACGAAGAGGGGCAGGCAGATGAAAATGCCCAGTGCCATGAAATTGAACCAGGCGATGTGCCACGGGTAGCCGTTGAAAACGCATAGCTGGTATATCATGTAGTAGTGCCTTAGGGGGAATAGCTGGGCGATGGCGAAGATAGGGCTGTCCATGGCGAAGAGCGGGAATGTGAATCCGCTTGTGGTGAAGCTGAGCACTGCCCATAGCGAGCACACACTCATGGACATGCGGAGCGACGGCAGGAGCCCGAAGGCAAACACGCCGAAACACTGCGATGCCACTACTCCGAGGAATCCCAGCAGAAGTATTATCCAGATGCCTCCCGGATGGGGGAACTGCAGATGGATGAAGAGGTATCCAATGTAGGCGTACATGACGGTGAGGAAGATGAGTGTCTGTGGAATCATCTTTCCTATGATGGCCACGTAGATGTCGTTTCCGGCCACACGCATAAGTTGCTGGCTGCTCTTGAACTTGAGCTCGGTACCTATGGAGTAGGCGGTGATGAGGAAGATGAAGAGCATGAAGATGCCCGGGATGAGCATGGTGCTGAGATAGACGTTATAGTTAATCCATGGGTTGTTCACCGGATGCAACTCGATGGCGATGGGTTGCAGGAAGGCTTTGATTTGCCCTTGTGTGAAACCCTTGGCGCGCATGGTGGCTTGCCCCACGGCGGCTCCAGCAAGGGTGGTGATGGTCTTCAAGTCGCGGAAGAGCAAGGCTCCCGATGTGAGCGATGTGCCACTATAATAGAATGACACGGTGGGCCTTCTGGCCGACATCATCCCTCTTGTGGTTCCTTTGGGAATGTAGAGGAAAGCGTAGATTTTGTTCTGCTGGATGGCCTTGCGCGCCTCTTCCATGCTTGAATAGTGATCCGTGACGTGACTTGTCTGGAAGGCGTCAAGCTTTCGTATGAGTGCACGTGTAGTGGCAGTGTTGTCGAGGTCGACCACACCAACAGGCATGTCGAGCGGCTGCCCTTCGCTCATCAATGTGGTGAAGAAGATGGTGACGGCAATGGGGAACACCACCATGCAGAACCCATAGATGGGGTTCTTGAGCAAGATGCCGCACTCTCTGCATGCAACTCTGAAAATTCTCGTTATCGTCTCTTTTGCCTTCAACGGACGTTTCTCCTTAGTTCATTTTCTTTCCCTTGATGATGAGCGACATGCCTGGACGGAGACCTTCGAAAGGCTCTACAGGGCGCGCCTTTACCTCAAAGGTTTTCAAGTCGTATTGACCGTTGGCCTTGGTGGCCTTCCATACGGCAAACGAACCTTGGTCTTTCAGGTAGTACACCTTCATCTTGATGTCTTTGTCGAAAGCAGGGCTGTAGGCGGTGAACTCCGAACCTACTTTCATGCCGTTGAGCTGATCCTCGCGCACGTTGAATGTGCCCCACATATCGCTCATGACAGAGATGTTCATGATGGGAGAGCCTGTGCCTACAAGTTCGCCCACTTGTGGGAATATCTCACTGACCTCGCCTTCTGCTTGAGCTACCTGTACGGTTTCCCGGATATAGGAGTTCACCTCGGCCACTGCTCCACGGGCACGGTTTACCTGGGCGGCGGCAGCAGCTTTCTCCTCAACGCGAGCACCCTCCACAGCCATGTCGTATTGGCTCTTGGCAGCCTTTTCCTGTGCCTCGCTGGCCTTGTACTGGGCGAACACCTCGTCGCGCTTCTGGGCGGTCATCACGCCCTCGTTAAACAGGCGTTGCACACGCTCGTAGCTTTTCTTGGTGACATCGGCTGCTGCCTTGGCTTGCTGCCATAGCTGGTAGGCGGCCTGAATCTGCTGGGCTCTGGCACCTTTCTGAGCCATACGGCTGAGTGCCGCTGCAGCATCTTCGGCGCTTTCGGCTTGCGTCTTCTTGGCTTCCACTTCGGGCGCATCGAGAATGGCGAGTGTATCGCCTACATGCACGTAGTCTCCCTCTTTCACTCTTATCTCGAGAATGCGTCCGGGAACTTTGCTCGACACTCGGTGTTCGGTAACTTCCACTTCGCCCTGGATATCGTTGGATGTCTTGTCGAGGGTAAAGAAGCCGATGAGTGCCACGATGACCACCACGGCAATGAAACCGAGGATGGCGAGCAGGATGTTGTTATGTTGCTGTTTTGCTGACATCTGAATATGTGTTTTATGAAATGTTTATGAATATGAATGCAATATTGTCTATTTGAGCACGCCCAAAGCCTTTTGTAGGCCGAGGTGTGTGAGTCGGACATCGATTTCGGCATCGATTTTCTGTGTCTGTGCCTCGAGCCAAGCTGTCTGGGCTGCCATCACGTCGGTAGTCTGCATCACTCCCTCGGCAAATCCCAAGTTGGCGCAACGCAGATTCTCCTCGGCTTTTTCAACGTTCTTGGCTGCCATGTTGAGTTTCTTGTTGGCCTCTTTCACCTTGAATTGGTTTTGGTTCACCTGTAGGGTGATGAGGTCGCGTGCCTCGTCGAGCTCCATGTTGGCAATGTTTGTGGCGGCCTTTGATGCTCTCACCTTGTAGGCGCCCTCCTGCCAACTCCATATAGGCATGCGCACCATGATGCCGATGTTCCATACGCCCCCAAACTTGTTTTCGTATCCATTGTAGACGTTGGGATTGGTTACCAAGTATCCTCCGGTGACGGCTACCTGTGGCAGGTAGGCTGCCTTGGCGAGTTTGGTATTCTCCTTGCTGATGTCGATGGCGTTTTGAAGCATTTTCAGTTCGCTTCGGTTTTCCCAAGCAGTCTGGAGGTCGTTGCCGTTGGTGAGGGTGTAGCTTGCCACAGGCAGTTGCTCTTTGTCCTCGTCTTCCAGCGTGATGTTGCTGTCGATGGGTAGTCCGCATAGCTGACAGAGCAGCATCTTGGCCAGGGCGAGTCCATCTTCGGCTTGGGTGACGCTCATTTCGGCCTCGTTTACTTTGACGCTTACCTTGAGTCCATCGGCGCGAGTGGCTACTCCCTCGCTAATCATCTTCTTCACATCGTTGTCGAGTTTCTCCACGAGCTGAAGGAAACTCTTGGCGAGCTTGTTCTTCTGATGGAGCGAAACAACGAGCCAATAGGTGTTGTCGATGTCATAGAGGGTGTTTTCCACACTGCTTTCCACTTGGTTGGCCACCAACTGCTCGTTGATGTCGGCAATGCGGTTGGCTGCCGTGATGGCTCCTCCCATGTAGACTGGTTGTCTTACCATGATGGCTGCTCCGAACATATTCCTGTTGTTGGTCCGGAAAGCCTGACGAATCTCATTGCCAACGGCATTGAGCGACTGGGCGAATTGAGGCATCAGCTGCTGTGCGACACCTCCGAAAAGTTTCGATTGCTCAAGAGTGATGCTACCGTTCTTGACGAGGTTGGTCAGTGTGGCGTTCATCTGTTCGCCCGTCTGAGCCATCATGTTGGTGCCGAGGTTGCTGAGCGATGTCTTTTGGTCGTCGCTCAAGAGGGATATTTCCTTGCTCATCAACTCGTATCCGCCCACGGCATCGACCTTGGGTAGGGATTTGGTTCGCATGGCTTTGCGTGTGTTCAACGCCACATCCTGCTTGAGTCTGGCGACAGACAGTTTCTTGTTGTTTCGCAATGCAAGAGCGCGGCAGCTGTCAAGGCTCAGTTTTTGCTGAGAGCATGCTATGGTACTGCATCCGACAAACAAAAATAGTGACGCTAAGATCCTAATCTTCTGCATATAATAGTGATTTGTTTCTATATAGTTGATAACTGATAGTTTCAAGGGCTTCGAAGTGTTTCTTCATTCAGAGAACTTCGGTTCTTGTTTCGCCCATTTTGAAAGAATACACTTTGGTGGTATTCTCTTTTTTGTGACTTAATTCAAGGTGACGCTTCTTGAACCAATCATGTTGCCGTCGGCGAAGATGCTCACCTTGTAGGTGCCTTCGGTAAGGAATTCCTCTATGTTCCAGAACATTGATACGGGCGTTTCCTCACCACTGTATTCCACCGACTTCTTCATGGAGTATTGAAGTGAACGGTTCTCATAGTTGAAGGTACCGCCATTGGTAAGTGTTTGTCCGGTGGGTGTCTGGATTCTCACGTATAGTGTCTTGACGCCGTTGGATGCAGTGACATTTCTTGCAATGCTGAAATTGACTTGCAGGTTCTTGGCCTTGTTGATTTTCTTGGTGGCCTTGCCTTTCTTGTCGTTCATAGTGACGGAGATACCGATAGCATCGAGCTGGGCGGCGATGGCCACTTTCTCGGTAAGCGATGTTTTCTCGGCATTGAGTCCTTCAATCTGACGTGTAGCCTCCTCGTATTGACCTTTCACTCGAGTGTTCTCGGCCGTAAGATTTTGATTGAGCCGGTTGAGTGAGTCTATTTCGAGCACATAGCTTCGTATGATGGCGCGGCAGGTTGCCAACTCTTTCTTCAGTCGTGTGATTTCGCGCGCATCGGTAGCTTTTACGTTCTTCAGTTCTTGCAGCAGTTGTTGTGTTCGGAGCTGTTCTTGTGTGAGCTGAGCCACGATGGAATCGTTGTTGATTTGGTTTTTCATCTCACTATATTGCTGGGCGAACTTCTCATATTCGTTTTGCATCTCTTTCTTGTCGAGTTCGGCAAGCTCTTGCATGTCTTGGTTCACTTTTTTCTGCTCGTCAAGACTTGTATATAGATAGGCAATTCCGCCAATGAGTAGCAACGCAAGAATGGCGAGTGCAATAGTAATCTTCTTGTTCATACTGATAATTGTTGTCCTTTAATAAAAAATAATGGTGCAAAATTAGCCTTTTTCTATTAAACGTCAAAGAAAAATGAATCGTAAATTCCATTTTTGACGGATTATTTAATAGAATTGAGGAAAAATGAACAAATTTAATGATTTGTTTTTATGCGCCATTATCCATCCAACGTCGGGTGCTATTTTGGATTGACTTGGGTTCTGTTCTTGAGAAGCTTACCAATGCAGTGCTCAAGACTTTCGGTTGGCTCGATGATGTTGTAGTCTTTCCAGAAATCGGGTTCGTCGAAGTTCTTGGTCATGTCGTAAAGCGATTCTCGGTTGTCGAAAGCATCCTTTCTGGCAATGGGTTGCGCCGGGCCGTCCACCCGGTCGGTGACCACCATTTCGTTGATGGCGGTAAAGCTGGTGGCAAAGAAGCGTCTCTTCCAGTCGCAATTGAAACGGAAAGTGGATCTCACGTAGCTGATGCGCGTGATGCCGTTGTCTAGGCGGTAATTGATGAGGAGCGTCATTTCCTTTGGACGGAACTTCACTCCTGCCGGTTTCTTCACCAACATGTAGCGTGTTGCCTTCTCGCGGTCGCGCGTGTCAAGAGAAAGCTCTATTCTTGTGAACGAAAGGTTCTGCTTGTCAATGTAAAATTTCCCGTAGAACTGGGCATAGTCAACATTATAATGCGGGGCGATGCTGATGACGAAATGTGCCCTGTCATCGATGTAGGTAGGCGACTCCATCTGTATCTCGTAGAGCTCCAGTTCTTCCTTGTCGAGAATAAAGTCTCTGTTCTTCACCACGTCCATCACAACAGACTGGGTAGGACCTCCGATCACCTTCACAGACAAGGTGTCTTTCTTGCTGGCACTCAGAAGTCTTCTGCCTTTGACCACCGCTACGCGGTCGGCCTCGATGCCTCTCTTATAAGTGGTCTTATACATATCGGCCACAGCCTCGCTTAAGTAGATGAACTTCTGGCGTTTCTGGGCTGTTTCGCGATAAAAGCACCTGAATCGTTCGGCTTCATTGCTATAGTTGTCGGGTATCTTGTCGATGGCTGTAAATAGAATCTCCTTGGGGTCGTTGACCATGACAATGACATCGTCGAGCACGATGGTGTTGGGTGTAAGGCGTATTTTCATACCCTCGACGCGATCGCTCCCGATAGGTACCCGCAAGGCCTTGTAGCCCACGTGCGAAACCGAGAGGTGGGCTGGGCGGGATGGAGTCTTGATGACAAATTCGCCATCGGCGTTGGTCACCGTGGCTATGTTGGTGCCTGGAACCAATATGTTCACATGAGGCAGGGGCTTGCCGTTGCGACCGTCTCTCACCTGTCCGCTATATTCACACCTGAAACCCTCCTGCTGTGCCGAAGCGCATAGGCTGGTAATAATGGCGATGCAAAATATAACCAATCTTCTCATGATGAAAGTCTTCAAAGCAAATAGTAATTTTTTTATGTGACAAAAATATAAATAAAAAATCAGACACACAAATAAAATAGATAAATATTGTAAGAAAAAAGACATTTTATGTTGCAATTAAAAAAATAATATCTATATTTGCAAAGAAATCATTAATGACCATGAGGAGGACGAGTTTCTTTTATAAAATGTTCGACTTGTATTATGACGGTTTCCGCCATATGAAACTGGGGAAAACGTTGTGGCTCATCATTGGCATCAAGTTGTTTGTCATCTTTTGTGTGTTGAAAATTTTCTTCTTCCCCAATTTTTTGAAGCAGCATGCCCAAGAGGGTAGGGAGGCTGACTTCGTGACACAAGAGTTGGAGGAAAGAAGTGTTCTGGAGTAATAAACGTGATAGAACATCATCACAATGAAACCAGATAGGGCGTTATTATAAAATCAGATAGCTTATGACAAATCTCTTCTTAGACATTAGTGCGGGTACGATTGACTGGTCGAGAGCACAATTTGCTCTGACCGCCATCTACCACTGGCTTTTCGTCCCTCTCACTTTGGGACTGGCCTTGATTATGGGTATCATGGAAACATGCTACTATCGTACGAAGAAACAATTCTGGAAAGACACGGCCAAGTTCTGGCAGAAGTTGTTTGGCATCAACTTTGCCATGGGAGTGGCTACGGGTATCATTCTCGAGTTTGAGTTTGGCACCAATTGGAGCAATTATTCTTGGTTTGTTGGTGACATCTTCGGAGCACCATTGGCCATCGAGGGCATTGTGGCATTCTTCATGGAGTCGACTTTTGTGGCTGTGATGTATTTTGGGTGGAACAAGGTGTCGAAAGGGTTCCACTTGGCATCGACATGGCTTACCGGCTTGGGCGCTACGATATCTGCTTGGTGGATATTGGTGGCCAATGCTTGGATGCAATGCCCGGTGGGATGTGAGTTCAATGCCGACACGGTAAGAAACGAGATGGTGTCGTTCTTCGATGTCGCCTTGTCGCCTTTTGCCGTGATGAAGTTCTGCCATACCGTTATTTCCGCGTGGATCATAGGCGCCATCTTCGTGGTGGCCGTGAGCTGCTGGTATCTTTTGAAGAAACGCGAGAAGGAATTATCCTTGCAGAGCATCAAGATAGCTTCGATTGTTGGATTGATAGCTTCTCTCGGAGCCGCGTTGACGGGTGATGAAAGTGCATATCAGGTGGCCCAGAAGCAACCCATGAAGCTTGCCGCAATGGAGGCTTTATATGACGGAGGAAACGATGTGAGTCTGACAGGAGTGGCATGGGTGAACCCATTTAAACAACCCGATTTCATGGCTGAGAAGGAAGCGCCCTTGCGAATAGCCGTTCCCAACATGCTGTCGTTCCTCGCTACAAGAGATTTCCATGGCTATGTGCCGGGCATCCAGCAATTATGGAATGGATACACAAAAGCCGACGGATCGCGTGAACCCTCGTTCGATGAGAAGATTGAGAGCGGAAAGAAAGCCATCACCGCACTGGCTGCATACCGGAAGGCAAAAGCTGCCGGTGATGAGGGGGCAGCTAAACAATATGCTCAAGTCATCGATGAGAACTTCAAGTATTTCGGCTACGGATACATCAAGGACAAGAGTGAACTCGTGCCCTTCATTCCTATCAACTTCTGGGCGTTCAGAGTGATGGTAGGATTGGGATGCTTGTTCATTCTCTTCTTTGCTGTCATCTTGTTCATGTCGTACAAGAAAGACATATCTGCTCTGCCCAAGTGGCACTATTGGCTTGCCATCGTATTGGTGCCATTGGCTTATGTGGCAAGCGAGAGCGGATGGCTTGTGGCTGAATTCGGGCGGCAGCCGTGGACTATTCAAGACATGCTGCCCGTGGGGGCTTCGGTGTCGGACATCAGTGCTGGTTCTGTGGCTTTGACGTTCTTCATTTTCTTGTTCCTCTTTACGACAATGCTTGCCGTGGAACTGAACATTATGTTCAAGCAAATCAAGAAAGGCCCGGAGCATCATGAATCATGATTCTCGACCACTTCTTGTGGAATATGTGAATTGGCAATTGTTTTACGGAATAAAAAATTATAAGATATGACCTACGTTTTTTTGCAGCATTATTGGTGGTTCCTGGTATCGTTGTTGGGCGCCCTGTTAGTCTTCTTGATGTTTGTGCAGGGAGGAAACTCGCTGATATTCAGTTTGGGACACAAACCGGAAGAGCGCAGAATGCTCATCAACAGCACTGGGCGAAAGTGGGAACTGACGTTCACAACATTGGTGACGTTTGGAGGTGCTTTCTTCGCATCGTTCCCGTTGTTCTATAGTACAAGTTTCGGAGGGGCCTATTGGCTGTGGATGATTATACTTTTCTCGTTTGTCTTGCAGGCTGTCAGCTATGAGTTCCAAAACAAACTGGGCAATTTCCTTGGACCGAAGACATTCCAGTGGTGCCTCGTATTGAATGGAATTCTTGGGCCTCTTCTCATCGGAGGTGCTGTGGCCACCTTCTTTGACGGCTCGAACTTCATCATCGAAAAGGCCAGTCTTACCGATGGCATGCAGCCTATCATCAGCAGGTGGGCAAATGCCAGCAACGGACTCGATGCATTGCTCGACCCATGGAACTTGATTCTTGGATTTGCCGTGTTCTTCCTGGCACGCGTGCTTGGCTTGCTCTATTACATCAACAATATCAAGGACGATGTGATAGAGAGTCGTGCCACGGTTCAGTTGGTGGGCAATACAATTACTTTCCTCATATTCTTCCTCGCATTCCTTGTGCACCTCTTGGTGAAAGACGGATATGCATGGAATCCGGAAACCGGAGCCATCTATTTGGAACCGTATAAGTATCTGCACAATCTTCTCCAGATGTGGTATCTGCTTGTCGTCCTTCTCATTGGAGTGGTACTGGTTCTTTATGGAATAATCAGAACGATTGTGAGCAAGACATATATAAAGGGAATTTGGCCCACAGGCATTGGCGTGGTCCTGACCGTTCTGGTGTTGCTCTTGATTGCTGGATGGAACAATACTG
Source organism: uncultured Prevotellaceae bacterium (assembly GCA_902783165.1). Taxonomy (GTDB): domain Bacteria; phylum Bacteroidota; class Bacteroidia; order Bacteroidales; family Bacteroidaceae; genus Prevotella. The sequence goes on along the minus strand of CACZPU010000108.1, from coordinate 6,526 downwards.
CCTATTATCCTTCGAATGCCGACTTGCAGAGCAGCCTCACCATCGCCAATAGTTGCAGCAGTGAGTTCACTTTGCGTACCATGTCTGTGGTCAGCTTGCTCATACCATTTGTGTTGGCTTACATTGCTTATGCATGGTATTCGCTCGACAAGAAGAAAATAGACAAGGAGGAAATAGCACAAGGAGAATCCTATTGATTATTTGTAAAATAAGACATGAAGAAATTTTTTGCTTTGATTGTAGTGGCGGTCATCCTGCCACTACAATGTTTTGCTCAAGACGCTGAAGCGACAATTGGAAAGATGGTGGATTTGACTGGATGTCCTGTAGTTCAGCTCGAAACGGATAGCGGAACCATCAAGTTAGCCTTGTACAACGAAACACCTCTGCATCGTGACAATTTCCTGAAACTGGTGAAGGAGGGGTTCTACGATGGAGTGCTGTTCCATCGTGTAATAGATCAATTCATGATACAGACGGGTGATAGCATCAGCCGTCATGCCGAGCCAGGACAAGAGTTGGGCGAAGGCGACTATGAGACATACAAGGTGCCTGCCGAGATTCGCTTCCCCCAATTATTCCATCGTAGAGGAACGGTGGCTGCTGCCCGCGAAGGCGATGATGTGAATCCCAACAGAGAGTCGTCCATGTGCCAGTTCTATATTGTCTGGGGAAAGAAGTTTACCAACAACATGATTGACGATGTGGAAGAAAGAATAGCTCGCAAAACAGGCAACATCATTACAATACCAAAAGAACTGCGCGAAGTTTACATGAAGAAAGGCGGTACTCCACATCTCGACGGACAATATACGGTGTTCGGCGAGGTAATTGAAGGACTTGATGTTGTGGATAGAATCCAGAAGGCAGAAACCGACCAGAACAACCGTCCTTTGTGTGATATTCGTATCGTGAAAGCCACGGTCTTGAGTGAGTGAACAACGACACGATGCAATCGTTTCATAGAATTTTATTGTATCTATATTAATATTGGTATTGCCCTGGCTTTCATAGTCGGGGCTTTTCATGGAGAAGAGTAAGGGCATCGTGAAAAAATGAACCCCAATAGTCTGTGCTATTGGGGTTCATCTCTTTTTGAATCACTCTCTTTTGAGAGATATAGTCGAACCTATTGAAAATTAATAACCAGCGTTTTGATAAATTTCAGGATTGTCAATGAGGTTCAGCTCAGCCTGCATGATAGGACGCTGATAATATTCCTCTTTCCAATTTTTGATTTGTGGGTTCAGTGCCAGACGCTCACGAAGCAGGCGGAAGCGTTTTAATGTAGTCCAACGTTGCCATTCGCCAATCATCTCACGAGCGTATTCGTCGAGAAGCAGGTTGGCGTTAACTTGGTTGGCGTTGACGTTCATGCTTCCGTCGTGGCCGATGCAAGCACGGTTACGGATAATGTTCAAGCGTGATGCAGCAGAGGCATTGTCGCCCAATCGCCAGTTGATTTCTGCAGAGAGCAGGTAGGTCTCACCCAGACGATAAACGATGCAGTCAGCAGCGGAATAGGGCTTCGAAGCATTTGTACCGCAGAAAAGGTTGGTACAGAGGTTCTTTTTCAGAGTGGGGAAGAACTTGCCTGGCTTTGCTGGGTCCTTGAAGTTATCCTCCAGGTTGTAGCTTCCATAACGCAGAGCGTTACGCTGGTCTTGAGTGAGGTTCTTGCCGCGTGCGATGTAGATGGCAGTGTCGCCTTTCTGGATGTTGTAAGCGGAGTTGCCTACGCGCGATGCATCAAGCCCGAAGCGTGTGGCATCAGCAGCAGTCCATTTGTATGCATTTCCATCGTTGGGGTTGTTGATATACCATGTGTCGATGAAGAACGCCTTGTAGCGGCCGTCTTTTTCTCCATAGAGGTCGAACATGTACTTGGAAGGTGTCATGTAGCAGTTGCCCTTGGCCAGACGATATTGGTCGCCGTTCACTGTCGTGACGGGATTGTAAGTAGGGATGATACCTGCCAGACCAACACCGTCGCTGGCATTGTTGAAAGAGTCCCAGTGCTTCCACGAGCGGTTGTAATAGTTTCCACGTGGGTTGAGCGACTGTATGGTGCTATGGGTGACAATGAAGATTGCTTCCTCGTTGGTCTTGTTGTTATTCTCGTCGAACACATCTTCGATGTTGCTATAGAGTTTCACTCCAAGAGATGATGCGTTGCTAATCAGATAATCAGCAGACTCCTTTGCCTTGGTCAGCAACTCGCGGCTCTTGGCTTCGCTGATGGCCTCGCAATTGCCCAAACCGTCGGTATAAGTAGCATAGGTGAGGGCAGCTTTTGCATAGAGGTGGTAGGCTGCAGCACGTGTGACATGTCCGCGAACTGCTTGGCTCACAGGAAGATTCTGCTTGGCGAATTCCAAGTCTTCAAGGATGACATCATAGAAGTCGTTCACAGTGCTCAAAGGCAGGTCGGTGATGGGTGACGTGGTGGGTTTTGTGGCGAGATATTTGCCTCCCCAATATTCCACGATGTTGAACAGGGCATGTGCGCGGATGAAGTGTGCTTCGGCCACGAGAGCTGTCTTCTCAGCATCTTTTAGTCCAGTCACCTTGTCTGCATAGTCGATGGCAGCATTACATTGGCTCAAACATCCGTAGAAACCACTGTATGCTTCTTGGAACATAGTGGTGTTGGCACCAAGATCGTTGCTGTAATTGAGCACGCGGCTCCAGTTTCCGTTAGAACCGTCACGCACGTCTTGCCAAATGTCGGTACCTCCTTCAGAAGCCATGATGAATGTGTCCTCAGCCTGTCCGTAGATAATACGTACCAAATCGAAGTAGCATCCATTGATGAGTTTCTCATATCCGGCGGCTGTTGACCATTCTTGAGAAGTGGAGATAGCTGACGGATTCTCTTCTTCCAGGCTGCAGCTGTTCATTGTGAATAACAATGCGAGCGCTGCCATTACTGTATATATATGATTCTTTTTCATTTTATATAGGTTGCTTAGTTAGAATGTCAGATTAATACCAAATACAATTTGCTTGGTCAGCGGTGAGTCGTCATCGTCACCACCTTTCTCAAGGTCATAGTTCTTCAGATATTTGCACTTAGCCCAGATAAACGGATTGCTTGCTGTGGCATAGATGCGGAGATTGCTGATGTGTGCTTGCTTCAGCAGCTTTTTCGGGAATGTGTAACCAAGTGTCAGGTTCTTCATCTTGATGTATGAGCCATCGAAGTAGTTGAGCGATGAAGTGGCATTCTCCTGATAGGTATCCAGGTTTCCGTTCATGTTTGGCTGTGGGAAGCGGGCGCCCTGGTTGTCTGGTGTCCAATAGTCGCAAACTGATGGCGACGGTGAAAGACCATTCATACGATACCATCCTGTGAGACCATATCTGATTGTCCATCCCCAACGAGCGATGAGCTGGAAGCTGAGGTCTATGCCTTTGTAAGTGAAGGTGTTCGTCATACCTGCAGACCAATCTGGGTCAGCATGGCCTATTACGAAATAATCGTCGGCATTGATTTTGTAATCTACGTTGCCGTCGGCGTCAGGCTTGTCAACTACGCGGATTTGTCCTGGCTTTGCACCATATTTGCTGGCCAACTCTTCATCGGCTGTTCCCCAAATGCCTGCATATTTGTACAGATAGTTGGTGTGTACAGGCTCACCGATGACGAGATAGTAGTCGCCGAATTTCAATGGGTCTTCACTCGTTGTCTTCAAAACCTCTTCCTTGTTGGTTGAGAATGTGAACGATGTGCTCCATGTGAAGTCCTTGGTTACGATGTTTCTGCTGTTGATAGCAAGCTCGAAACCAGTGTTTCTTGTCTTACCAACATTGGTCCAAATCTTGAATGAGCTTGAACCGTAACCTCCAGTTGCATATGGAAGGCTCTTTTGGAACAAAAGGTCTTTTGTGGTGGTTCTGTAGTAGTCGGCTACGATTTCCACACGGCCGTTGAACAAACCAACATCGAGACCAACGTCAATCATTGATGATTTCTCCCAACCAAGGTCGAGGTTGGCAATGTTTTGTGAATATCCGCTGTAGGGTTGACTAACATCTTGGAAACCAATGTTGCCAGTACGAGAGTAATCTAGCGTAGCATATTCTGCTGCTCCTGCGTTTCCTGTCACACCATAGCTCAAACGGAGTTTCAAGTTAGAAAGCCAGTCTTGAGTGCTCTCCATGAACGCTTCGTCGCTGATGCGCCATGCAAAGGCGGCTGCGGGGAAGAAGTCCCATTTCTTGCCTTCAGCTAACATGGAAGAACCGTCCCAACGTCCACTCAAAGTGAACAGATAACGACCTAACAGGCTGTAGTTCAAACGAGCAGCATAGCTCATGGTCTGACTCTGAACATAGGATGAGCCTACAGCCGGTGTGCCAGTACCAGCGCCTAAGTTATAATACTTATAGCTGTTCTCGTCGAAGTTAAAGGCACGTGCCAAACTGTATTGTTGACGGTCTTTTGACCAATCGGTAATACCTGTAAACACGAAATTGTGAATGTCGCCGATGTTCAAGTTGTAGGTCAGAATGTTCTGCCACTGGTAGTTGTAAGTGAAAGTGTTTTGGGCATCTGCTTGTGAGCCTGTGGCCAATCCGTTGAACGACTTGCCGCCAACGAAAATGCCTTGAGCAACATTTCTTAGGGTTCCTCCTAAGATTGACTTTAATGAAAGACCGCTGATGGGCTTTATCTCTACGTATGCCTGCGGCATCACTGTGAGTGTCTTGCTGTTGTTGACGTATTCTCCATCGTTAAGGTCGGCAAGTGGGTTGATGTCGCCCGGGTTTCCGCCAACTGGATATGTGATCATGTTACCGTCTTCATCATATGGGGTACCAAGTGGCGGTGTGCAGATGATACGGTTCCAGATACGGCCGTTCATGTGGTTGTAGTTCTGGTAGATGGCATAGAGGTTCATGCCATATGTCAGATAGCGGTTGGGAGTGAAATCGAGTTTTGCACGTGCAGAGAAACGCTTCATTTTTTCGTCTTTGATGATACCTTCTGTATCATTGTATCCGATTGAAAGATAGCTGTTCACGCGGTCGTTGCTGTAGTTCGTAGACAGGTTGTAGTTTTGTGTGGTTCCTGTCTGTGTGGCAAGGTCAAACCAGTCTACCCATTGGTTGTTCTGAATCAGTCCCCAAAGATATGCTGGGAAAATGTTCTGGTCGTCGGCAGGCGAACTTCATTGGCCAACAGTCTTTGCTGCTTCGCGACGGAAGTTGATGTATTTGTCGCCTGTATTGATTTCTGGGAATGATGTTACCTTGTTGATTCCGTAGTAAGCATCGAAATTCACCTGGAACTTGCCTTTCTGTGCGTTCTTGGTAGTAATCAAAATTACACCGTTGGCACCGGCAGAACCGTAGATAGCAGTCGACGATGCGTCTTTCAGTACTTCAACACTCTCAATGTCAGCAGGGTTCAGTGCATCGAAAGAGCCTTCCATGCCATCAATGATGAACAAGGGCTCGTTGTTTCCGTAGATGGAGCGGTTTCCACGAAGTGTCATGCTTAGGTGGTTTCCCAGTTCTCCTGTTGTACGGGTGATGTCAAAACCTGCTACTTGTCCTTGAATGGCTTCCATCACATTCACCGTTGGGGTCTTCAGAATTTCCTCGCTCTTCACTGAGGAAATGCTTCCCGTCAGGTCGCGCTTCTTCATGGTACCATAACCAATCACCACAACATCGTCGAGACCAATAGCATCGGGCTCCATTTTGATGGCTAACGTGCTTTGGTTTCCTACTTTGATTGTCTGCGACTTGTAGCCTGCATAACTGATTTCAAGGGTGGAACCCTGCTTGGCATTCAGAGAGAAATTACCATTGATGTCGGTAATGGCTCCTGTTGTTGAGCCTTTCAACAAAATTGTAACACCAATCAGAGGTTCACCGTTCTCGTCAACCACTTGCCCCTTCAGAGCGCGTGATTGCTGAACCGATTGGCTCGCCATGGCTTTGTTGCTATCCATATCTTCTGCAGCTAATGCGGGAATGCAAAATACTGCTGATAGAAAAAACAACATAGAAGCCTTCTTCAAGCCGAAACTTAAAAGATTCCTTGATTCTTTCATACAATACAATAGTTAATTTTACGGTTATTTAATATATAAAATGGTATTATTACAGGTCATTCTTATAACAAGGTATTGTTTTTGAGTATTTTTTTTCTTTTATTTATGTTTGTTATTAGATAATCGCTGCAAATATAAACAAACGAAAAAATAAATGCAAATTTTTCGAAAGAAAAAGAGCGTTTTACTTGAATTTTCTCTCTTTTTTTTACAAATGTTAATATTACTTCATGGCTATTGTTTTGTTATAGTTTCTTTTGTTTACAGTATACAGGTCATTGACGATTCGGTTTACGTGTTCATGGTTTAGTCTTTCTATTTTAACGATTCGTCCAAGTCGGATATGCTTTTGTGTACGAACTGTTATGCCATCTTTTCCATCCTTTCTGTCCGTTTTCCCTTTCCAGTTTTTGTGTTTTTGTTGTCTGTCTTTATAATATATAATTAATGTGTGTCCCTCC
>CACZPU010000107.1 GCA_902783165.1 uncultured Prevotellaceae bacterium | reverse complement strand
CTGGACATCCTGGCTGCCTATATGTTCTATGAGCCGATGTATAATCCCACGTCAACGCCTTTTACATGGACATACGGCTATCGCGCCATCGGCTATTTCAACAACGTGATAGATGGTGTGAGCGATATCGACAACACCTCCAGCTATGCCAAAGGCATTATTGCAGAAGCTCGTGCTGCACGTGCTTGGGTATATATGAACCTCGCACTCACCTACGGACCTATGTATAATCCTAATGGAAGCAACGACACCAAGGTGGTGCCCATTCGAACATCTGGCGATCCGACGGTGGAAGAAACAGAACTTGCCACCACACAGCAGATTTTCGATTTGGTGAAAGAAGACCTCGACTATGCCGTGGAGAATGCACCGCAGACCGTTGGCAATCCCACACGTGCCAGCAAGATTGCTGCGCTGGGATTGCGTGCCGAGTATTATCTCTATCTGAGAGATTGGCAGAATGCTTTGGCCGATGCACAACAGGCATGGCAACTGACTCAGCAAACCAAGGGTGCCACTGCCAATGTGATATACAATTTCCGCGATTTCTACTATGAGGCCACCAGTGCTGTTTCACCCGAGGAAGGAGTGTCACCAGAATATTATATGACTTTCCGCGGACCCGACAATGTGTTTACCCAAACCGGTAACATCGAGAACCTGCTGTGGAGAGATGCACCTGGAGGCAGCAGCACAACCAAGTATTATCCCTCTGAGGAGTGGAAATCAATATTCGACCATGAGCACGATTTACGGTGGAAGCTGTTCGCCCTAAATGTGCCTGGCTATTCCACTACGGTGGCAAATGTGAAATACGACGATGGAGTGCGAACAATCTATTTCCGCAGCGAAAAACTTTCAACTACAGAGAGTCTCACCTTCCCGCTGTTGTTGCTTATCAAGGCTGAGGCCGAAGCACGAACCAACAACCTTTCTTCTGCGCTGACATCTCTGAACACATTGCGAGCATTCAGATACGACTATGGGAAAGATGTGAGTACAGATTTGCAGGGAGGTGCGTCTATGGGGCAAGACCAATTGCTCAACGAGATTCTCACAGAGCGCCGCCGAGAGCAGCCATTGGTATCTTTGCAAAGAACCCTCGACCTGAAACGATATGTATACGACAGTGGGAAACCATGGAGCAAGACAACCATCACCCACCGGAGTGGAAGCAAGCAATGGTCGAAAAACATTACGGACCATTATTTCCAGTATCTGCCCATCGACAATGCTATTCTCGAGTATAATCCCCAGTGGGGCATTCCTCAGAACGAAACCGTCTTCAATCCCCTGGGCGCAAAATAGTTTTCTAACAGTCAATTCATTATTGTATGAGAAAATACTTATTCATCCTGACACTGCTGACCTTGAGCCTCTCTGCACTTGGTCAGCAGACAGTCAACATCAAAGGTCACGTCAACTTTATAACTGATAACTTCAAGATAAGTGCAGTGCGATACGACGGACCAGACGTCATAGAGCTGGCTTCCACTTTGGTGGACCCATCATCGCATCTCTATTCGCTCGACGTACCCCTGAAGGAGGTTGGGCAGGCTGTGATTACCTGCGACAAGTGGCAGCGGGTGAATGTTTGGCTGGAAGACGAGAATCTGGAAATAAACTTCCGTGGCGTTGACACGGCAAAGGTGAAAATCAACAATCCTCCCTATGTGCATATCAAGGGCGGAAAGAACAACGAGTTGATGAACCTTGCCAACTATCTGGCATATCAGAACTATCAGTCCATGATAGCCATCTCTCAGACTGTTTATGGCAACAAAGACAAATTCTCCTCGGAGAATGGCAGCCAGACCTTAGCCAATGCGCTGTATAACAATTTGAGCGACCGAGAATCGGCCACTTATAAATATTTTGTTGAGCACTATGCCGACCGTAACAGCGTGATGTATCTCATCAATCGTATGAACTACGACAAGAACAAGTCGCTCATTGATCAAACCTTGAAGCGGCTCCAAGCCTGTTCACCCACAGCCGGGCCACTTGTTGAGCGCTATTATCAAGTCAATGAGGAGAAACGGCAACGGCTGGCACTCTTAAATGTCGGGGCAAGATCACCGGAGTTAAGTTTTGTTGACGTCAAGGGCAACAAGAAACATTTGTCCGACTATTTCGGTAAAGTGCTTGTGCTGGACTTTTGGGCATCCTGGTGCGGACCGTGTCGTGCTGAGATTCCTAAGATGAAAGCCATTTATAAAGACATAGACCATAAGCAAGTGGAATTCTTGAGTGTTTCTATCGATTCGAAAAAGGACGATTGGACCAAGGCGTTAGGCGAAGAAGCTATGCCGTGGCAGCAGGCATGGGTAACCGACTCTGGAAAGGAAGCAATGAAAACCTATATGTTCAATGGAATTCCATACATCTTAGTCATCGACAAACAAGGCAACATTTTCAAAAAGGGTGTCAGAGGCGAGGCTATAAGAAAGGCTATCATGGAGGCTGTCAAATAAATAGAACATAACATTTGTGAGAAGAAGAGGATGTGTCAAAATAGGCACATCCTCTTTTTT
>CACZPU010000106.1 GCA_902783165.1 uncultured Prevotellaceae bacterium | reverse complement strand
GGAGAGAGAGGGATTCGAACCCCCGGTGCCTCTCAGCACGGCGGTTTTCAAGACCGCTGTAATCGACCACTCTACCATCTCTCCTTCAGACTGAGTCTGGCTATTGGTAGGAAAAACAACCGGAGAAATCATCACAAATGGAATGCTGAGAAAATTCCCTTTGCTTAGGATGAACCCGATTCCACAGGCGTTTTTCTTCTAAAGCGGTGCAAAGGTACTACATTTTATTGATTCCTTTTCATTCTTTGTGTGAAAAATCTCGCTTGTTAACTTTTTTTTTGATTCTGGGCATCGCTGGTTGTTGCTCAGTCTGATTTTTTTTAATGCTCTTTGTGCGAAGGCTTGGCATTAGTCAAACGGTTCCCCATAAACATTCCACCACAATGATGAGTCTTCTTGAACCCAATCAAAAGAGCGTTCTCGCAGTTGGCCGATCTTTTTCACAAATCATACCTAAAGGTAAATGAAGTAGGGGAGAGGGCAATAGTGCCCCGTTCGTTATTGGGCATCAGCTTGCTTGTAATCCAGTAGCTAAGTTCTGTTGATGCCACGCCAATCAAAGCTCCGGCAGCTACATCGTCCCACTTGTGCCTGTTGCGGTGAACGCGGTCAATGGCGGTAGCAGTTGCCACAGCATATCCTGCGATAGGAATCCATATTGAGGTGTTCTTGAACTCCTTGAACATCACGTGCGCCCCAGCAAAAGCAATAGAAGCATGTCCAGACGGGAATCCCTTGTTGTCCGTTCCGTCTGGTCTCATGTGGTGGACACTGTGTTTCAAGCCATACGTCACACCTGCAGCAGTGATGTTTGACAAAGCCACATTCGCAAGGAACGCGTGCCAATTGCTTCTGCTTTCCACGCCGCAAGCCTTCAGCGCCACAGCCGAGGCAATGGGTACCAGTCTGAGCACATCATCAGGTCCGTCTCCATGATATTCCTTATACTGTGCCGAGGCGTTCATACCAATAGTCATCATCACGATGATGATAATCATTCTCCACTTATCCATATCCTGATTGTTTCAATTTTGGGCAAAGATACACACAAAAAAGCTGATACGAAAGCAAAAAGCCTACATTTTAGGTCAAAAACAAGATTTTCCCTTTGTCATATCGCAAAAAAATGCTACTTTTGCATAATATTACCAATAGAGCAAGCCATCAACCTGCGGGTGAAGACCCCAAAGCGGAGCCACGACTGTTCTCGGTACACTTTAAATTTTCCTTGTGTTTATTCATGAGGAATAAAAGATTGTTGGCTCTTGTTCATCTTTTTATTGGTAAAACCGAAGATGTTGGTGTCGTGAAAATAGAGGTGGTGTTTTTTTCATTCTATGAACGCTCTTTCACATACGAACTATCGCTGATACTTTAAACAGTTGAACATTTATTATGAAAGATGATGTTTTACATTATGCTATCAAGTGTTTTCAAGATGAAGCGCAGGCAATACTTGATCTGATACCCATGCTTGATGATAATTTTTCCAAAGCAGTCGAATTAATTTTCGACTGCAAAGGGAAGGTTGTCGTAACAGGTGTAGGCAAGAGTGGTCATGTTGGTGAAAAGATAGCGGCCACGTTGGCCTCTCTTGGTACTCCATCTTTTTTTCTCAATCCATTAGATGCCTATCATGGTGATTTGGGTATGATTGCAGAAGGAGATGTGGTAATAGCTATCAGCTACAGTGGTAATACGGATGAACTATTGCGTTTTATTCCATTACTCCTTGAACGTCATATCCCAATTATAGGAGTTACAGGTAATCTAGAATCTCTTCTTGCGCAATATTCTGTTTGCTGTTTGAATATTAAAGTGGATCACGAAGCAGATCCTCTTAATCTTGCACCGACATCTTCCACAACCACCACGATGGCAATGGGGGATGCTCTTGCTTGTACCTTAGTACAGCTGCGCCAGTTCAAGCCCTCAGATTTTGCTCAGTTCCATCCTGGTGGAAGCTTGGGAAAGAAACTATTGTCGAAGGTAAAGGACTTTATGGTAAGCACCAATCTTCCTATAGTTACTCTTGACATGAGAATTAGTGAAACCATTATAGAAATAAGTAAAACAAAGCAAGGTATTGCTGTGGCTGTTGAGGACGGTATTATCGTTGGTGTTGTTACCGATGGCGATGTTCGTCGGGCAATGCAGAGTCGACAAGAACAATTTTTCTCACTTACTGTTCGTGATATAATGAGCACCTCCCCCAAGACTATCAATCAATATGCAAAACTCTCAGAAGCCGAGGCTATGATGCGTAAGTATAACATACACTCCTTGGTGGTTGTTAATGACAATCAAGAACTTGTAGGTATAATTGATACATTCAAGTGCCTGTAAACACAATAAAAGCATGTCCAAACAAGAATCATTAAAAGACAAGACTATTAACGGAATATTTTGGACGTTCCTTAATAAGATAAGTAATCAGGGACTTGCTTTTGTCATTTCTGTAATTCTTGCCCGATTGCTGTCTCCTGATGATTTTGGAGTGGTGGCATTGGCAAGTATGTTCACCGTTTTGCTTGGTATTTTTAGTGACGGTGGTTTGGGTCCTGCATTAGTCCAGAAAAAGGATGCTGACGAACGCGATTTTAATACAATGTTTGTCACGCAGTTAGTGTTTTCCATCTGTGTTTACATCCTCATTTATTTGACAGCGCCTTTATTTGCATCTATATACGATAAGCCTATTCTTACCGACATTATACGTGTATCTGCACTAATCATGCCTCTTGGCGCATTGGCAGGAGTTCAAAATTCTGTAGTAACTCGCAGAATGATGTTCAAGTGGTATTTTTATGCAAATCTGATATCTCTCGTTATTTCCGGTGCTATCGGTTTGTATATGGCATATGATGGATATGGAGTTTGGGCATTGGTTGCCAAAAGTATTTCTTCCACAATTGTTGGAACATTTGTCATATGGTGTCTACTTGATTGGCATCCCCAATTTGCGTTTGATTACGAGCGATTCAAATCATTGTTTAAGAATGGCTTGAAATTTATGGCCTCAAGTTTGATAGGCACAGCTAACGATCAGCTAAAAGGCTATTTGCTTGGTTGGAAATACTCGACAGCCGATTTGGCTTATTTCAATCGTGGAGAAGGACTTCCAGGATTGGTATGCGACAACATCAATAATTCTATCCAGGGCGTACTCTTTCCAGCCATTGCACAAATACAAGATGATAAAGCGGCCGTTTGTAGGGCACTTCGAAGATCCATAACTACAAGTACCTTAATTTTGTATCCTATGCTTTTGGGTTTAGCTGCTATTTGTGACAAACTTGTTGTCATCATTTTCACAGAGAAGTGGGCTCCCTGTATCCCCTTTATGCGGCTTCTTTGCATCTGCTATGTGATAGCTGTTCTCTGTGCAATCAATCTTCAGGCTCTTAGAGCTACTGGTCATATAGGACTTATTGTAAAGCTCGAGTTTATTAAAAAGCCATTAGCGCTCATTACACTCATCATCACAGTTATGATTTCCCCATTGGCTATTGTCTATGGTTTTATCGTTATGAACATCATCACTTTTATAGTAAATTCATGGCCGAACAAAAAGTTTATTGGATATTCTTATTATGATCAGATAAAAGATGTTTTGCCTGCTTTATCCCTGTCAATATTCATGGCGGCCATTGTTTATGTTATAGGATTGTTTATTGACAATCTGTATCTTTCAGTAGTCATTCAAGTTATTGTTGGAATTTTGATTTACATATCATCTGGATATATACTCAAGTTACAATCATTTTTCTATGTTAAAGATATGGTTGTAAATAAATTAAAGTCAATTTCACATAAACAATCCAATTGATGATACCGAAAATAATACATTATTGTTGGTTTGGAGCCAATGAAAAGCCTAAGGCAATAGTCGAAAATATTGCTAAATGGAAGACATTACTTCCTGATTATGAAATTATAGAATGGAACGAACATAACTTTGACATTTGTTATAATGTATTCACAAAGGAGGCATACGAAAACAAGAAGTATGCATTTGTTTCTGACATTGCAAGACTTTACGCATTGTCGGAAAAAGGTGGCATCTATTTAGATACTGATGTTGAGGTTTTGCGGCCCTTTGATGACCTTCTTGATAGGGAATACTTCTTTGGCAGAGAGTATAGTGGAGTTATTGGAACCGCCACAATAGGAGCATCCGCCCAGTGTCCCATCATCAAGGAATTCTTGCAGACATACGAAGGTAAGGTGTTTGTAAAAGCTGATGGTAGTTTTGAGACTGTTCCCAATGTGGTTCATCTTACAGCATTTATCAACAATAACTATCCAGAATTGGAAATATTTGACCAGTATTATTTCAGCCCCAAACATCCCGCCACAAGAGTTTGTCACACAAAGGATTACACCTATTGCATACATCATTTCGACGGTTCGTGGATTAGTGAAGAGCAGCTAAAGAAACGGGAGAAAGAGGGGAAATTAATAAGAAGACGAGAATTGAGAGATAAGATAATAGGCTATTTTGTTGATGTTGAGAAAGTAAAACGATTATACAGAGCCTTGAAAGGATGATTTATCGTTTACTGGTAACTTTAACATTAACTCCAAGAATAGTGTTTCACTAAAAGTTATTTAATCATATATGAAGATTGTTGCATTTGTTCCAGTACGTTTGAATAGCAAGAGGGTAGTTGGGAAAAACTTGAAGCCATTAGGTGGTAAACCTTTGATGTGTTATATACTTGAGACTCTTCTCAAGGTGAAGGCTATTAATGAGGTGTATCTATACTGTAGCAACGAGGACGTTAAAGAATACCTTCCCGAAGGAGTGAAATTCTTGAAGCGGCCAGTTTTTCTTGACAGGGATGAGACTTTGGGAAAAGATATATACGAAGAGTTTACTAAGACTGTTGATGCCGATGTTTATATATTGGCTCATACCACCTCTCCATTTATCAAGGAGAAAACCATAGAGAACGCGCTTGCTAAAATCGTTAATGGTGAAAACGACTCAGCCTTCTCTGCAGAAAAAATCCAGACTTTTGCATGGTATGATGGAAAACCATTGAATTACGATTTAAAGGAAATCCCACGTACCCAAACCATTCAACCTGTATACATAGAAACATCTGCCTTTTTTATGTTCAAGCGCGATGTGTGGAAAGTCCACAAGCAACGCATAGGCTTCCATCCATATATGGCTATTGTGGATAAAATAGAGGGAGTGGACATAGACTGGCCAGAAGATTTCGACATGGCAGAAAAGATTGTCGAAGCATCTAATCAGATGAAATGAAACACGTATTTGTCATCAACTCTCATACCACTTTTCTTACCTCCATGGGTACTGTTGATTACCTGAGGTTGAGAGACAAGGATGTCATTTTCCTGTATAAGCGTAACTATCGCAATCAAGTTACACCCGTCCCCTTCAAGGTGGTTGAGGCTACGGAGATAGCAAATGCAAGCAGGAATGTTGTTGTGGATTATGAAGGCACTGTTCGTAAAGTAGATGAATTCATAAACCAAAACATTCATGATAACTATTATCTCTACGTTCCTCATTTATGGCATTTCTTTTTCCAATTACTCTACACCAATCATAAATGCCGGAGAGTTTCCTATGTACAAGAGGGTGGACCAGCCCAGGCTGGTGTATATGAGAATGATGTGCCTATTTCAGAAAGGTTTAGGCTCTTCATTCGTCATGCCATTTTTGGCAGGCGAATTTTTGAGTGCAAATGGTATAAGAAAGGAACATTATACAAACAGTGTTCTGTCGACTCATACGCCATTAACGATAAATACTTCCAATATCTCCCATCACGCAATCATATCGTGAAATGGCCTGTCCAAAAATTGCAGATGACCATCGATTCCAGATGGCCTATTTTCATTTTCGATGGTCATGTGAAAAATGGGTTGGTTGAATCAAACATTTACTTACAGGCATGCAAGGAAATCATCTCACAATATGGACGAGAGCATAATTATGTGAAGTTCCATCCTGCTCAAAACCAAGAGGAGCGTGAGTCTATTCTGACTTTCTTTGCCGAATCTGGTCATTCTGTAGAACCGATGACCGACAACATTCCCATGGAATATGTGATTATGCAATTCAAAAACCTTTCTTTCATTGGCTTTACCAGTTCTTTATTATATTACGCCCATGATTATGGGCATCATGTGGTATGTTGTGAAAAAAAATTGACTGCAATGTCAGAAAGGTATCTTGAACACGTGAAGACAAACGGATTTCAGACCTACGCACAGACCTATGGCGAATGACTAGTCACACCTTACACTAAACAATGCTGTTCAATTCATTTGAGTTTCTGATATTCCTCACTATCGTATTCTGTCTTTATTGGTTTGTTTTCAAATCCTTAAAGTGGCAGAATCTGTTTGTGGTGGTGGTTAGCTACATCTTCTATGGGTGGTGGAACAAAACATTCCTCCTTCTCATAGCATTTACAACTCTTTGCAGCTACTTTAGTGGATTGCTCGTGCAAAATGAAAGACAAAAAGGAAGCGGGAAATATGCTAAATTATATACATTTGCAAACATATTCATCAACCTGTCAATTCTCGGTGTCTACAAGTACTATAATTTCTTTGTCGATAGTTTCATTAGCCTCTTTTCTTTATTTGGAATTACACTACATGCAACAAGTCTGAATCTGATTCTTCCCGTTGGTATCTCTTTCTATACCTTTCAGGCGTTGAGCTACACAATTGATGTGTATAGGGGCAAACTGCAGGCCACAAAAGACATCGTTTCTTTCTTTGCATTTGTTAGCTTCTTTCCCCAATTGGTGGCTGGTCCAATCGAACGTGCGACAACCTTGTTGCCACAGTTCCAAAAAGTCAGGACTTTTAGTTACCATTATGCCGTTGAAGGATGCCGCCAGATGCTTTGGGGTTTTTTCAAGAAGATAGTGATAGCCGACAATTGTGCCACTTATGCCGACATGGCGTTTAATAACTATAACGAATGTGGCAGCTTTTCTCTCATTCTTGGAGCCATATTTTTTACATTCCAAATCTATGGTGACTTTTCTGGTTATTCTTCAATAGCAATAGGTTGTGCAAAGCTATTTGGCATATCCATTCGTGCAAACTTCCGTGTGCCCTATTTCAGTCGTGACATTGCTGAGTTTTGGCGTCGATGGCACATCTCACTCAACAAATGGTTCGTTGACTATTTGTATATTCCTTTAGGAGGTAGCAGGGTGTCCAGTGCCAAAGTTGTACGCAATATATTCGTCATTTTCTTGCTGAGCGGCCTTTGGCACGGAGCCAACTGGACTTATGTTACATGGGGACTTTATCATGCATGTTTGTTCATTCCGCTAATCCTAACGGGTTCAAACAAACGTTTCGTTGGGGATTTCTCTGAAAAATGGTTACCATCACTTCGCGAGGGATTTGGAATGTTCATGACGTTCATTCTTGCAACAGTAGGTTGGATTATATTCCGTGCACATACTATTGGAGATGCTTTAGGATATATGAGAAGGATAGTTTCCCTGTCTTCTAATGAGTCTGTTTTTGTTTCTGTTAGAGATACTCTATGGCTTATTATTGTTATTATTTTCATGATAATAATTGAATGGCTCAATAGGAATTCTTCATACGATCTTCAGGTTGTGCCATCTAACAAGATACTTCGAAATGGTTTTTATATCTTGCTAATAGCAGCGGTCTATACCTCATTTATGTTGTCAATTGAAGACAACAACACATTTATCTATTTCCAGTTCTGATGAAAAGGCTTGTCGTTAAATCGTTGTTGTTGATTATCTTGCCTATAATAGTTGTCAATGTCATCATATTGCTGATGAAGGACGATTATAGTCTGCAATCCAACGAAATCAATGCAGCATTGTCATACGAACGTCTTGATAGTCTACGTAACGACAAAAAGATAGTCATCATTGCTGGAAGCAATGGCAGTTGGGGCATCAACTCCCAAATGCTTGCCGATTCATTTCATTTGCCTGTGGTTAACACATCTACTCATGCAGGAATTGGTATTCGTATGCAATTTGAGATGTATAAGCATTTTCTGAAGAAAGACGACATCGTACTTTTCTGCCCCGAATATTATAGTGGTACCAATTCCCTTTATGGCGAATCTACACTTTTGAGAATTGTCAGTACTCTTCTGCCACACGAGTATCTGCATTTTTCATTAAGACAATGGATTCATACATATAAATATATTGGAATCCATCTTCAAGAGTGTATCCAGCACAGAGGAACAAAAAACATGGAAGGCCCATATTCTGCCAAGGCTGTTAATCAATTTGGAGATATTGGTGCCCTTCGGTCCTATGAGGATTTTGATTTGTCATATGTGTTTAAAGGCAAACTCGACACAGAGACCATTGACTATCTTAAATATGTTTTTTCTTATTCAGAGGAAAGAGGTATAAAGCTCATTTATCTTCCACCGGCTCTTATGCAGCGTAATTATCTTGACCAAGAGAAACAGATAGATTCCCTTGCAGCCGATATGAGCAATAATGGTGTTCCATATTTTACCGAAACCAAAAGATACATGTTTCCAGACTCTTTGTTTAACAACACTCCCTATCACATGACGACAGAGGGAGCTGCTATAAGAACCCATAGACTTGTTGAAGACATCAAGCTATACCTTGAAAACAAATGAATACAAAGGTTTCAATAATTATTCCAGTATATAATGTTGAACTTTATATACTAAAATGTCTCGAGTCTGTAGCCGCCCAAACCATGAGCGAAGGCGTGGAATGCATTCTCGTGGATGATTGCGGAAAAGATAATAGTGTCAGAATTGCAGAAGATTTCATTCGTTGTTATCAAGGCAACATTGAGTTCGTTCTTCTCCACCATGAACACAATGGAGGATTGTCTGCTGCACGAAATACTGGTGTCAGAGCAGCCAAAGGTGAATATGTGTATTTTCTGGATAGTGACGACGAAATCATGCCAAATTGCATGGAGTTGTTATACTCAAGAGTTGAAAAATACGGAACAGTTGATTTGGTTGTCAGTCCTCTTTGTGAAGAAAGAGAGAAACTCAACACTCCAAGTGATTTTGCTATAGATGAATATTTAAGTGACTCCAAAACGATTAAAAAAGTCCTCCTTTTCTACGACGGAGATCTTATTACAGCAGCAGCAAGAATGATTAGGAAAGACCTTTTTGTCAAACATCATTTGTTTTTCTTGGAAGGCATCATTCACGAGGATAATTATTGGGTTTTCTTTTTGGCAAAATATGTAAAAA
Source organism: uncultured Prevotellaceae bacterium (assembly GCA_902783165.1). Classification (GTDB taxonomy): domain Bacteria; phylum Bacteroidota; class Bacteroidia; order Bacteroidales; family Bacteroidaceae; genus Prevotella. The sequence goes on along the minus strand of CACZPU010000106.1, from coordinate 8,072 downwards.
CCATGTGCTTTTGTAGTGAGCGTACTTACTATCACCGATATAATCCCAATTCTATTACTGGAAATGTAAATGTGGCAAAAGAATGCTTGGCATACAAAACCATTATAAAAGATCTTTGCAACAATATAGATCCGTTCCTAGTCGGTGTTCAAAAAGAATATATCTTAAATAACATGATAACAGCAATAAATGGTGGTTACTATTCTTCAGAAAGCGAAAGGGAAGACTTAATACAAAGCCTTTGCCGAATATCAAATGTGTTTGAAAGGGCTTTGTTGCTTCTATATTTTAAATTAAGGAAAGGTTTCGTTAAAACAAAGATTTTACATCTGTTAATTCGTTTTTATAAGCTGTAAATATGTGTGGTATAAGTGCTGTTTTTAAATACACCCGGGTCTCGGACTTGGACCGGGAGCGTCTTCACAAAATGAATAGGGAGATGAAATACCGAGGACCCGATGACGAAGGCATCTGGACCGATGACCGTTGTGGCCTGGCACAAACCCGATTGAGTATTATCGGCTTAGATAACGGTCATCAACCCATTTTCAACGAAGATAATAGCCTTGTTCTTGTATGCAATGGGGAAATCTATAACTACAAAGAACTTATATTACAACTTGAATCAATGGGTCATGTACTCAATACACAAAGTGATTGTGAGTGTATTGTCCATCTATATGAAGAATATGGGATATCGTGTGTGGAACATTTGAGGGGAATGTTCGCCTTTTGCTTATATGATACAAAGAAAGGTCTGATGTTCTGCGCAAGAGACAGGGTGGGAGAGAAGACTCTTTATTATGCCCAGATACAATGTGGCTTGGTGTTTTCTACTGAATTGAAGGCCATAGTAAAATATTATATAGACAAACCACAAATCAATGCCAGACTTTTGGCAGAAAATATAAGATTTGGCTATCCTATCGAACTAAAACACACCTATATTGAGCAGGTGAATCGCCTTCAACCAGGAGAATATGCAATCGTGGATAGGAGAGGATTGGAAGTTCATTCATATTGGAATCGATATTGTCTACCACAATTCGAAGGCTCCAAACAGGAGGCCAAGGATGAAATTCTTCGTCTCATGCGCCAGTCTGTCTCTAATTGTTTACAGAGCGATGTACCTGTGGCTGTTTTGTTAAGTGGAGGCATTGACAGCAGTGCTATTGCCCATTTTGCTCGAGAAACAGGCAAGGAAATCCATTGTATTAGTGCTGGCTATAAAGGGCAATTCGATTGTGATGAGCGCTCAGTAGCAAAGAAATTTTCCCAAAAAGAAGGTGTCATCTATCATGAGGTGGAACTTGATGCAGATGATTATAAAGACATATTTGATGAATTTGTCAATTATTTAGATGAACCTGTTGCTGACATAGCATCCATTGCGCAATGGGCATTGTACAAGAAAGCGAAGAAGTTAGGATTTACCGTATTGTTAGGGGGGCTTGGTGGCGATGAATTATTCTATGGCTATCCTCTCCATAATCGTTGCGGTGAGGCTTTGCGTGTAAGGTATAAACTAGATTCTACTCATAGTCGCATGGAATGGCTGAAGACTTTTGTTATGAATTTACGGTTGATGGACCCCCATAGAAGAATGCGGCTTGATAACAGGTGGCCAGTAGATTGGGTGTACCCATCCTATTGTAAGTTTGCAGAATCTTCTTCCTTAGAGGTTGAAGGAAGAGAATATAGATTTAGCGAGCTGAATGTCAATTTTAATTACCCTTATGATTCAGACATAAACACGGTGTATGATTTGCAGTTCTCCAGATTTATGACTACCCAATGCCTGTATCTTGCTGATAGGTTGGGAATGGGGAATTCTGTTGAATTGCGTTCGCCGTTTGTAGACTATAAGTTAGTGGAATTTGTCAGTTCTCTTCCTATAAAAATGAAATTTTTCCCCACTAAACCCAAGCAATTTATCAAGGAAATCCTTACTGATATCATTCCCCAAGAAATATTATATGGTCCCAAAAGAGGATTTACACCTCCTGGGGAATTTATTCAAAAACTGTGTGGCAACTATACATACCATAATATAAGGGGCAACTATAGGTTCTTCAATAGTATTTTGGCGGATAAGGTAGTGGATAATGTATTAACCAAATGAAGTGAAAATATTTAGAATATGCAATATGCTCCAATAACATTGTTCACTTATTCACGTGCCGACCATACAAAGTCAGCTGTTGAATCCCTGTTGAAAAACAAGGAGGCAGCCGAGTCCGATTTGTTTATTTTCTCAGATGGTCCCAAAACAGAGGAGAAGAGAAAGGCTGTAGAGGAGAACCGAAAATATATACATACCATTACAGGCTTTAAATCCGTACACATTGTAGAGCATGAGAAGAATCAAGGTCTTGCAAACAGTTTGATTGCCGGAATCACAGAGATAGTGAATCAATATGGACGGGTGATTGTTGTTGAAGATGATCTTATTCTATCTCCCTATTTCCTTCAGTTTATGAATGAGGCTCTTGAGAAATATAAGGATGAAGATAGGGTGGCAAGTATCTCCGCTTTCCTTAATCCTATAGATTGCGAGGCACCAGATACATTCTTCTTGCGCTACTTCGCTTGTTGGGGATGGGCCACCTGGAAGCGTGGTTGGGATATACTGATAAATGATGATAGGGTTTTGCTGAAGCAACTGCGTTGGAAGAAGAACGACTTTAATATTGGTGGCACAGGCCCGTTCTATGGCATATTGTATTGCGATAAGATAGGCTTGAATGATTCTTGGGCAGTAAGATTCTATGCCTCCCAGTTCCTTGCTGGAAAATTGCAGTTGTTTCCGGGTAGGAGCATGGCGATACAAACTGGTACAGATGGTAGTGGGACGCACGGAACAGACGCTGACCATAAGTATGATAAGATGCGATTAAGTATTCGACCAATACATATAGGAGAAATAGATGTAGAAGAAAGCAAAGAGATGTATGATGCCTTTTCCCGGTTTTATGGTCAAGGACAAAAAAAGACATTTAAAACGGAATTGGCCCGTTTTAAGTCTTTTATTAGAAGGTTAATAGGTATAGACTATAGATAATAATTAATTATATGCGTGTTCTTTGGTTTACCAACAATCCTTGTAAATATATATCTTCAGGAGGTTATCATGGAGGAGGTTGGATGTCATCTTTGCAAGAAGTGATATTGACTAATTCTTTTGAGATAATAGATTTGGGAGTATCTTTCTGTATGGATGGACAGCCTGAAAAGGTAGTACGTGAAGGTGTTACTTATTACCCAGTGCCACAACATGTTAAACCATTAAAAGATAAAGTTATTGATATATTATATCATAAAGATGTAAGGCGTGATGAGATTCTGTGGCAACATTATGTCAACCATTTCAAAAAGGTGATAGAGGACTTCAAACCAGATGTGGTAGAGGTGTTTGGTTCAGAACTCTATACAGGGTTGGGGGCTGTTGCAGCAAAAGAATCGAAAGTTCCATGCGTTTTGCATTTGCAAGGCATACTCTCCCTCTATATCTATACATTGCTGCCGACAGGCGTTTCCCGACAAAGTTTTGTAATGAAGGATGGTATCAAGGGGGGGTATTCAAACTTCCAACTGCTGACATACTGGAAGCGCAGTTGCCATAGAGAGAAGGCTATCTTGAATGCAGTGAACCATGTGATTGGAAGAACAGAATGGGATAAGCATGCATTAGAGATATTGAATCCACAGGCTCAGTATCATTGGGGAGGGGAAATCTTACGTCCTTGTTTTTATGAAGAAGGTAAACGTATTCTTCCGATAAAGCCAATTATAACAACAACAAGTTCTGGAGCATCATATAAGGGTTTTGATATTGTATTGAAAACGGCTAATATATTGAAGAATGAATGTAGTATAGATTTCGAATGGAATGTATATGGCAATGTGCAACCAACATTCTTTGAGAAGTTAACAGGGGTAAATCATAAGGATGTCAATGTAAACTTAAAAGGTGTGGCTTCTGCGGTACAACTACGTGAAGCGATGTTGCAGAGTACATTATATTTCCAACCATCATACGTGGAAAATAGCCCGAATAGTGTGGCTGAGGCTCAAATGTTAGGGCTACCTGTTGTGGCAACAAATGTAGGTGGAACATCATCGATGGTTAAACATAGTGAAACAGGATTTCTATTTCCTGCTACAGACCCATATATGGCTGCATATTATGTTAAGTGCTTGATACAGAACAATAGTCAGAATGTCACTATGGGTGAAAATGGAAAAAAAACAGCGATGCAACGTCATGATAGGGATGTAATAGTAAAGGGACTGATAGAGACATACAAAAAAGTAATCGCAGATGATAGATAACTTGCTACTTAAAATTTTCAATCTTCCTGTAATAATAAGGACGAGATTCTATCCCTGCTTCAATCGTTTGTTATTTCGTTTGAAAGGTGTTACCTATGGACGAAATATGACGATTTTGGGTAAGGTGAGTGTGATAGGAAAGGGGAGCATTACTATTGGGGAAGATTTCTATATGACGAGTGGTGACCATGTGAATCCTATCAGTAGCAATCAACAAGGTGCTTTCTTCACAGACAACCCAGAGGCAAAGATACACATAGGTAATAAGGTGGGGATGAGTTCCACAAGGATGTGGGTTTCTAAAAGCCTGACTATTGGCAACAACGTGAAGATAGGGGCATGTGTACTTTTGATAGATACAGACTCGCACCCAATAGACTATAAACTTAGGCGGACTTCAAATGAAGGAGTTGAGAGCGCTCCTATAGTGATAGAGGATGATGTTTGGGTTGGCGCTCACAGTATAGTGCTGAAAGGTGTCACTATTGGTGCACGCAGCATCATCGGTGCTGGTAGTGTTGTCACCAAGAGCATTCCTGCCGATTGTATCGCTGCAGGGAATCCCTGCCGAGTGATACGCACTTTGAAGAATTAAGAGAGAAAAGGCTCTGGCATAGCCAATTGCCTATACCGAAGCCTAAAAACGAAAATAACCCACACTTGCTCGTATCCAATTGAATACCAGCGGGTTGTGTGATTTTATCCTACACTGCAACCTACACTGGAACCCGCACTGAATCCCCCTTAGTGTTTTTCTAACCAACTTCCTGTACATACCAACCGTATTTCCCGTTGTATGCTCCATGTTGGAATTTGTTCCTTGCAAGTGCCATCGTGAGCATCTTCAAGCTGGGAATGTCACGTCCGGCAAGAACGGAGCGCATTTTCTTTTGTATGTCAATGGCGCGAACGAAATAACGAACAGAACGCAGGGCTGGTTTATAAAAGCTCAGAAGCAGTTCGTCTACCGTTTGAATCTGTTGGAATTGGCGGTTGTTTTCATTGAGCAACGCCTCTTCGCGGCGGTCGAACCAGTAGCGTTCACCTTGTTGTAGTTCGTACATCGCCTGGGCGTACATCTTGTCGTAGAGAACCACACGGGCGGTCTGAATGCGCCCTTTCACGGGAATGCACAAGTAGCGGCGACTTCCTGAGGGGTCGGAGAGCGGATGCTGGTCGTTGGTGGTGGCGGTGAACGACGCCATACGGTTGAGCATGGCGTATTTACTGCTTCTCATTTGCCTTACCTGAATCTCCCGCTCGGTGAGGATACGTTTGATCCTTGCCTGTTCATGATTGGTTTTAGCATTGTATTCATCGATATTGACCAGTGCCATTCGACAAAGCATGCGTTCCACCTGTTCGCTGCTCTCCATTTTGATGTCGTCGATGTAATACTCGCGCAGACAGGGTGGCAGGATGAGTTTGCAGAAGGTGCTTTTGAACTGTCCCTGGTTGCCAATAAGCATCAGCACCACCGCATTGCCGTGGTTGCGGTTCATGCCGAGCCATTGTGCCACCATGGCGAGAAACCAACGGTGGAAGAGTGTTTCTGCATGTGCGAAATTCGTTGGGATGCGACGTGCCATGCTTCCTATGTAGTCGTAATGGCGGTTACATGGCGGCAGGTTTTGCAGATATTCCTGCATGGGATTGTACTCAGGAATGAGCGTCGAGTGGATGAATCGGCGGATGTCTACTGCCCAGCTGTTACCACCCATGCGCATCTTCTCATGTACTATGGTGTTCAGCAGGCGGTCGGAAAGTGGTTGCCAGACTGCATTTTGTCGTGTTTTTTCATCGTTTTCCGACGTTATTTTGCAACATTCCTCCATTCTTGTCATCATATTATAGCGTAACAAGTAGTTCTTTTTGAGATAGTCTTCCACTTCGAAGGCAATCTGCTGTTGGCTGTCCTCGAGGACGGCCATTTCTTTTTTGTTTTTGTCTGATTCTTTCATATTTTAGTTAATTTTTATTAATTTATTGGTAGGTTTCTTAAAATTTCCTTTAGCTCAGCCATAAGATAAGGTTTCACCTTGCAAAAGATAATCTTTCACCTTGCGAAACCTTATCTTTCACCTCTCAAAAGATTACTTTTCACAAGGCAAAACCTTATCTTTTGCAAGGTGATTTCTCATCAATTGTTGGGCGAAAGGTGTCGTTTTTCTCTCAGATAGGTGTAGGTTTCAGTGTAGGTTCCAGTGCGGGTTCCAGTGTGGGTTATTTTCTTATTATCCCTTGATTATCAACCTGTTGCGAGGAAGTGTTGGATAATTATAAGATTTCGCTTTTTCGGCGTTCCTCGTAGTAGATACGGTCGTACATCAGGTATTTGCATTTACGGCACACATGGCGGTAGGTGCCATTTCTCAGTCGTTGGAACTCACTCACGGGCTTTGTCTGTCCGCAACAGCGGCATGTGAGTTCTGTGGCATGCCGCTGTGAAAGGTCGTATTTCATTTGCTGGAGTAATAGTGTTTGGGGAATTTTGGTTACCAATTAGCCTTGTAATTTCGTATGGCCATGTGGCGGTTTTGTGTGAAATTGATTTTTGTGCTCACGTGTATCCAGGCAACACCAGACTTGCTGTATTCGAACAACAGTTGGTCAAACTTGCAGTGGGTGAGGATGAAGTCGAAGTAGCGAATGCCTTCCTCAATGTTACGGATATGTATGTCGGCAGCTTCACCGAGCATGTGCTGCGACGCACCTACACCATGGACAGCCTCGTTGAGTGCCGGACAACGGTAACCACTGTTTATGAAGATAGGGCCGAATTGGTTGCGTAGCGGTTGCAACACTGTTTTGCAAAGGTTGCGTAGGTTCATGATGTGGTATCGCATAGGTATGTTCACGATGCCGAGTTTCTGGGCGGTAGCGCTTTTCACCATCTCGCCCAAGGTGAAATTCTCAGACAGGCGCATGTCTGTGTCGATAAAATTCTTTTTCATTGTTTTTCCTTTCTTTATTAAGTTGATTATTTGCTTCGTCTTTGTCCCATAATAGGGGAGTGGCGTGAGCGGAATTCTTTATTTCTCGCTGCAAATGTATGAAAAGGAAAAACGGTATTTCATAAGTTGCAAATGTTGCAAAGAAAAAAATTAAAAAAATCTCTTATCACGTTGAAATAGAATATGTTATAGTACGTGTGATAATGAATGTTTGCAACATTGGATTAGATGTGGTTGCAAAACAATTATCTTTTGATAAAACACTCCCGCTTGGAAGAAAAACAGGTTTTCTGAAGATTTTGTCCGCTTAAGGACTAAATCGTGTATTTCACTCGCTTATTCGTACTTTGGCTAACGCCGAAGATACTTTCACTCGGAAATGGAAAGAAAAACAAGTTTTCTGAAGATTTTGTCCGCTTAAGGACTAAATCGTGCATTTCGCTCGTTTATTCGTATCTTTGAATAAGATACTCTCGCTCGGAAGAAAAAATAAAAATACTTTTTCTGAAGATTTTGTCCGCTTAAGGACTAAATCGTGCATTTCTCTCGCTTATTCGTACTTTGGCTAACGCCGAAGATACTTTCACTCGGAAATGAAAAGAAAAACAAGTTTTCCTTTTGCATTTCGCTCGTTTATTCGTATCTTTGCAATTGCAAAGAGGTGATTCATGCGATTCTGCGAGTATTCTAGAAGATTGCTCTACGGCGGAAAGACAGTTGCCCCACAATGCATCATACCTTTTGTTGTCATATCCTGCTATTTGTGGGATATGAAAAGTTGTGTGC
>CACZPU010000105.1 GCA_902783165.1 uncultured Prevotellaceae bacterium | reverse complement strand
TGCTGCATTCAACATTTCTTCACTTTTACGAATAAATGTCCCCTCGGCTTTCTTTCTATCTATGATTGTAAAGGATGGGAACTTCTGTTGAGAAAATAGTACAAAACAAGTTCACGCGCGTTATTATTATATAATGTGCACATACCATTATCGTTTTTTTGATAACTAAGAATAATCATAAGGAATATCACAACATGAAGACAAGAATCATTTTATTAGCATCGTTGTTCTGGTGTTTGCTGATGCAGACAATGGCAGCTCCGAAACCAGAAAAGAAGCTCTATGTACCCATGGATTACTCTACTTGTGGTTACAGGGCATCAGAAAAAGCCATCCCCAACGTTCCCAACGCAGTGTTCGTGAAGGCTGTTGATGGTGATTGCACAGACCGCCTACAGCGTGCCATCGACTATGTGGCAACGCTCAAGCCAAATAGTGAGGGGCAGCGTGGTGCCATTCTGTTGGGCGAAGGAACATTTCACATCGTTGGTCCTTTGCGTGTCACCACTTCCGGTATTGTCATCCGGGGAATGGGGAAAGACGTGACAACCATCGCCAAGCATGGCTTCGACCGTGGTGCCTTGATTTATTTCGAGGGAGGAAACAGTCTGAAAATAGGCGAATCCATCGATGTCGTTGGCGAAAAGACTTTGGCAGGAAGCACCAGTTTGACGCTTGCCAGCACCCAAGGAATATCTGTTGGTTCGCGTATTCGTATCACTCGCCCCTCTACTCCAGAATGGATTCGCTCGTTGAAGATGAACGGCTTTGGCGGTGGACTGGATGGTTCAGGGTGGAAACCGTCGGATATTGATATTGTTTGGAATCGTGTGGTGACAGCGGTCAATGGTAACCAAATAGAAATAGATGCACCCATCACCACCACATTGAGTCGTGAATATGGCAATGCTTATGTCAATATAGGTTTCAACGAGGCAGAAATCCGCGAGTGTGGTATAGAGAATCTCACCTTGATGTCGGCCATCAACGACTGGAATCCTAAAGACGAGGACCATTGTTGGGACGCTGTGCGCATGGACCATGTGCGCGATTGTTGGGTGAGACGTGTGGAATTCAACCATTTTGCCGGCTCCGCTGTGAACATTCAGTTGGATTGCAGCCGCATCACAGTGGAAGACTGTCTTGCTTCCGAACCTGTTTCTGAAGTGGGAGGGTGGCGCAGAAGCGTATTCCTCACCCGAGGACAGCAAACTCTCATCCAGCGTTGTGTGTCGCGCCATGGCATTCACGATTTTGTCGCCGGTACTTGTGCTGCCGGTCCTAATGCGTTTGTGCAGTGCGATAGCGAAGAGTCGTATGGCTTCAGCGGCAGTATCGGCTCTTGGGCTGCTGGATTGCTCTTCGACATTGTCAACATCGATGGGCACGATATTCATCTTGGCAACCTCGAGCAATGGATGCAAGGCACGGGATGGAACACAGCCAATTCTATGCTCTGGCAGTGTACAGCATCCACTTTGTGGTGCTATTCGCCCGATGAAGACAACCGTTGCAGTGCCAATGGCTGCTGGGGAACACTGACCGGCAATGCCGAATGGCTGAGTAGCAACAGCCATGTGAAGCCACGGAGCTTGTTCTACGACCAATTGGAAAAACGATTGAAAGCCCTCAATTTGCCAGAGACCGATGCCGTGAAACCATATATCTTGCCGCGCGATTTGGAAGGAACCACCAGTCCTACTGTCGAACAGGCCATGCATATGGCGCAAGTATCGCTCACCGAACCGCGTCTCACAATGGAAATGTGGCTCGACAGTATTGAGTATACTGCTCCAATCAACTCCAACGGAGTGAAGAGTATTGATGACGTAAAGATGGCCAAAACAAAGGCTGTTCAGCAGCCCACCCGCGATTACAAGGTGAACAATGGCTATTTGACGATGGACAACAAGCTGATGACGGGCAATCAATATGATATTCCTTGGTGGTCGGGCAGCGTGAAAGACAATTTCACCCGACGCGGCGCACGTCCTGCCATCACTCGATTTGTGCCAGGAAGAGAGGGTACAGGATGGACCGACCGCATCGATTCTGTAATCAGCTTCATGGAAAAACGCCATTTTGCGGCACTTGATCATCACTACGGGTTGTGGTATGACATTCGTCGCACCGACCATGAGCGTGTGCGCCGTGCCGATGGCGACGTGGGAGCGCCCTTCTATGAGCAGGCTTTCTCGCGTACAGGAAGAGGAACAGCATGGGACGGACTGAGTCTTTACGACCTGGAAAAGCCCAACGAGTGGTATTGGATGCGACTGAACGAGTTTGCTGCCAAAGGCAATCCCAAGGGAATCCTTCTGTTCAACCAGCACTACTTCCAGCACAACATCCTTGAGGCTGGTGCACACTGGGTTGATTGTCCGTGGCGACCGGTGAACAATGTCAACTCCACCGACTTCCCTGAGCCGGTGCCTTTCACGGGCGATAAGCGAATCTTCATGGCAGAGCAGTTCTACGATGTCAACAATCCAGACCTCTGGCCGCTCCACAGACACTACATCCGCATGTGCCTTGACAAACTGAAAGATCAGCCCAATGTGGTTCATTTCATCAGTGCCGAGTACACTGGTCCGCTTCATTTCACACGTTTCTGGCTTCAGACCATAGCCGAATGGGAGGCAGAAACGGGCAGACACCCGCTCGTTGCTCTCAGCTGCACCAAGGATGCTCAGGATGCACTGCTCTCCGACCCTATATTAAATAAGGTGGTCGACATCATCGACATTCGCTATTGGCACTATAACACCAAAGAGCTATGGGCTCCCGCAGCAGGAAAGAATATGGCACCGCGCCAGTGGATGCGCAAATGGGGTGCCGGCAAGACAGGATTCGATGAGGCCTACAAGGCTGTTCGCGAATACCGTGACAAGTACCCC